>NZ_JBFUGK010000019.1:0-101336 GCF_056402935.1 Polaromonas sp. P3_B1 | reverse complement strand
ACTGGGTGGTAACCGGGCGTGCAATTACAGCTAAACAGCCGAATTCTATTGCAATGCAACAATAAGCTTACAAACGAATGCCGCTTCTTGATGAATCCCGTCAACTAAGGTCGTTTTTGTAGTGATGGGTGTCGGTGCGGTACAAGCCCCGGCGCAATTCCATGGGCAGGTCGTTGTAGGTAAAGGCAGTGCGCTCCACGCTGAGCAGCGGTGCGCCCACCGGCACGCCAAGCAGCGTTGCGGAGGCTTCATCGGCGGCGATGGCGCGGATTTTTTCCTCGGCGCGCACCATGCGTACGCCGAACTCGGTTTCAAACAATGCGTACATCGGGCCGCGATGGGTGGCCAGCCGTTCGGCTGTCAGGCCCTTGAACGGGCCGCCGGGCAACCAGACGTCTTCAAGAATGGTGGGAGTGCCCTGGAAGGCCAGCACGCGGCGCAACTGCAGCACGGCGTCGCCGGTGCGCAGCAAGAGCGGGCGCGCGATGTCGGCGGGCGCGCGCAGGCGCTTGCAATCGATGATCTGCCGCTCGGCGGGGCCTTCGCTGTTGGCGTCGCCGCTGTCGGGCATGAGGCGCAGGAAGCGGTACTGCACATGCTGCTCGGCATGCGTGGCCACGAAGGTGCCCTTGCCTTGGCGGCGCACCACCAGGTTTTCGGCGGCCAGCTCGTCGATGGCCTTGCGCACCGTGCCCTGGCTCACGCGAAAGCGCGCGGCCAGGTCCATCTCGCTGGGAATGGCTTCGCCGGGTTTCCATTCGCCGGCTTGCAGGCTTTGCAGGATCAGCACCTTGATCTGCTGGTACAGCGGGCTGAAGGCCGGAGCCACACCCGTCGCCGCGCCTGCATCGCCGGCGAGGGCGGCGGGATCGGTCAATGAGGACGTGTTGATGGCCATGGCAGCAGGTTGGCGGCGGTTAACAAACAGCAAAACAGCGGACTGAAGCGACACCGCGGCGGGCGCGCGGCATCCCGGGAAATAAACTCCGAATCAAGCCCGAATCATATCTTATATAAGACATAAGACAAATTGACGCCCGTCACTTTTCAAGCGTAAAATCTTGGGCTGAGCCAGTGCATGGCCTGCCGTTTTGCGGTGATTTTGAGGGGCGAAACCCCGCCAAACCATCCCTGAATATCCCAGGCTCGCGCCAGACATCTCACATCACACCCCTCATCAACCGATTCTTAACTTTCCTGGAGCCCTCGATCATGAGCAAAAAACCCGTCCGTGTTGCAGTCACCGGTGCAGCTGGCCAAATCGGTTACGCACTGCTGTTTCGCATTGCCTCSGGCGARATGCTCGGCAAGGACCAGCCSGTSATYCTKCAACTGCTCGAAGTGCCTGTTGAAGGCCCGCAAAAAGCGCTCAAGGGCGTGATGATGGAACTCGACGACTGCGCCTTCCCGCTGCTGGTCGGCATGGAAGCCCACAGCGACCCGATGACGGCCTTCAAGGATGCCGACTACGCGCTGCTGGTCGGTTCGCGCCCACGCGGCCCCGGCATGGAACGCGCCGAGTTGCTCGCCGTCAACGGCGCCATTTTCACGGCGCAGGGCAAGGCCCTCAACGCCGTCGCCAGCCGCAACGTCAAGGTCCTGGTGGTCGGCAACCCCGCCAACACCAACGCCTACATCGCCATGAAGAGCGCGCCCGACCTGCCGCGCAAGAATTTCACCGCCATGCTGCGCCTGGACCACAACCGTGCCGCCAGCCAGATCGCCGCCAAGACCGGCAAGGCCGTGGCCGACATCGAAAAACTCACCGTCTGGGGCAACCACTCGCCCACGATGTACGCCGACTACCGTTTCGCCACCATCAAGGGCGAAAGCGTCGCCAAGATGATCAACGACCAGGAATGGAACGCCAATGTGTTCCTGCCCACCGTCGGCAAGCGCGGCGCCGCCATCATTGAAGCGCGCGGCCTGTCCTCGGCAGCCTCCGCCGCCAATGCCGCCATCGACCACATGCGCGACTGGGCGCTGGGCACGAACGGCAAGTGGGTCACCATGGGCATCCCGTCGGACGGCCAGTACGGCATTCCCAAGGACATCATGTTCGGCTTCCCCGTGACCTGCGAAAACGGCGAGTACAAAATCGTCGAAGGCCTGGAAATCGATGCCTTCAGCCAGGAACGCATCACCAAGACCCTGGACGAGCTCAAAGGCGAGCAGGACGGCGTCAAGCACCTCCTGTAATCCAGCTTGCAGCACCAGAGGCCGCCCAGCACCTTGCCCGCACACCACCGCCGCCCCTCATGAGCGACTGGAACCCCGCACTCTACAGCCGCTATGAGGACGAGCGCACGCGCCCGGCCCAGGAGTTGCTGGCGCGGGTTCCGCTGGCGCAGGCGGCCAAGGTGTTCGACCTGGGCTGCGGGCCCGGCAACTCCACCGAGTTGCTGGTCCGCCGCTTTCCGGGCGCCGTGGTGACGGGCACCGACAACTCCGAAGCCATGCTGGCCAGCGCGCGCAAGCGTTTGCCGGCGGCGCGCTTCGAGCTCAGCGACATCGCCGATTGGCAACCCGCCTCCGGCGATGCCGCGCCCCAGCTGGTTTACGCGAATGCGGCCCTGCAATGGGTGCCGGATCACGCCAGGCTGATTCCGCGGCTGTTCGCGGCGCTGGCCCCCGGCGGGGTGCTGGCCATCCAGATGCCCGACAACCGCGACGAGCCCACGCATCGCCTGATGCGTGAACTCGCCGCCGAGGCGCCATGGACCGAGGCCATAGGCGATTATTCGAAGCTGCGCACCGACCTCTTTTCCATAGACCGCTACTACGACCTTCTGGCCGCTGTGGCCGCGCATGTCGATGTCTGGCGCACGGCTTACCAGCACCCGATGGATTCGGCTGCGGCGATTGTCGAATGGGTGCGCGCCACGGGCCTCAAGCCTTTCGTGGACCGCCTTTCGCCTGATCTTCAGGCCAGCTACCTGGCCGAATACGAGCGGCGCGTCGACAAAGCCTACCCGCCGCGCAGCGACGGAAAACGGCTGCTCGCATTTCCCCGCATGTTCATCGTCGCCCAGCGCAAGCCATGAACGCAGTGGCTGCTCACCCCGCGCAGGTACTGCTGGGCGCCCAGGCCGGCGCCATGGTGCTGCCGGTCTGCGACCACTACAGCGGCGTGGAAGCGCGCATGCGCAAAAGCCTGCAGCTGCAGGCCGAGATGATCGAGGAGTTCGGCGCCTGCGTCTTCGACGTGACGCTGGATTGCGAAGACGGCGCGCCCGTGGGCGGCGAAGCCGAGCACGCGGCCATGGTGGTGGCGCTGGCGGCTTTGGCCGGCAACAAGGCCCGCGTCGCCGTGCGCGTGCACGCGGTGGACCACCACGCCTTCGACGCCGACATGGCGGTGATTGCCGGCAAACTGGCGCGCCATCTTTCTCACATCATGGTTCCCAAGGTCGAATCGCTGGCCGACGTGCTGCGCGCCGAACAGGCGCTGCTGGCGGCCGGCGCCGGCGATTTGCCCTTGCATGTGCTGATTGAGTCGCCGCTGGCGGTGCGCAACGCCTTTGAGATTGCGGCGCACCCGCGCGTGCAGTCGCTGAGCTTCGGGCTTATGGATTTTGTGTCGGCCCATGCGGGGGCGATTCCCGCCGCCGGCATGAGCAGCCGGGGCCAGTTCACGCACCCGCTGGTGCTGCGCGCCAAGCTGGAGATCGCCGCGGCCTGCCATGCCCACGGCAAAGTGCCCTCGCATTGCGTTGTCACGGAATTCAATGACACTGAAGCCATGACCGCTGCCGCACGCCATGCCGCCCAGGAGCTGGGCTATACCCGGATGTGGAGCATCCACCCGAACCAGATCCGCCCCATCCTGGAGGCCTTCGCGCCCGGCGAAGGCGAGATTGAGGACGCCGCCAAAATCATCACCGCCGCAGCCAGYGCAGACTGGGCCCCCATCAGCTTTGAAGGCAAGCTGCACGACCGCGCAAGTTACCGCTACTTCTGGCAGGTCCTGGAGCGCGCGCACCAGACCGGCCGGGCGCTTCCCCCCGAGGCGCAAGCTTATTTCAAGACCGCGTTCCACTGAACGCTCACCACCTCATCACCCGTACGAAAGCCCCATGCAAAAACTCCACACCCCCTCTGTTGTCCACGCCCTGGCCGCCGCTGTTTTGCTGGCCGCTTCCGGTTTTTCCATGGCCCAGACCGACGCGGCCGCCAAACCCGCCGCAAAACCTGCCGCCAAGAAGCAGCCCGTCGTCAACCCGTCCAGCCGCACCAACCYCAAGAGCGCCGCCAAGAACGTGGCCGCCGGCATTGAGGCCGCCGAAGCCGCGCTGACGCCGGCCGAGCTGGCCATCGCCGAGCGTGTGCACGTGGGCAAGCTGCCCTGCGAACTGGGTGCGGCGGTCGATCTGGCGCCTGATGCCAAGTCGCCCGGTTATTTCAATGTCAGCGGCAAGAACTTCAAGTACCGCATGTTCCCCGTGGCCACCACCACCGGCGCGATCCGCCTGGAAGACCAGAAGGCCGGCGCCGTCTGGCTGCAGCTGGCGAACAAATCCATGCTGATGAACCAGAAGCTGGGCATACGCCTGGCCGACGAATGCATGAGCCCGGCGCAGCTGGCGGTGGCCGAAGCCATCAAGCTGAACCCGCCCGCCAGCGTGCTGGATGCGCCCAAGCCGGCCGTCGCCGCGCCTGTCGCCTCCGATGCGCAGCCCGTGCCAGCCGCTGCTGCGGCAGCAGCGCAACCCGCTTCGGCCGCCAAGTAAACAGCGCCGGCAAACCCGCTCTCTTTTACATACCCACACCACGATTTCGATTACAGGAGAAACCAGCATGTCATCCGAGTTCTTGCAAACCTACCGCAACCACGTTGCCGAGCGCGCGGTTGCCGGCATCCCGCCGCTGCCGCTGTCCGCCAAGCAGACCGGCGAAGTCATCGAGCTGCTGAAGAACCCGCCCAAGGGTGAAGAAGCTTTCCTGGTCGAACTCATCACCCATCGCGTTCCCGCCGGTGTTGACGACGCCGCCAAGGTCAAGGCCAGCTACCTGGCCGCCGTGGCCCACGGCACGGAAAAATGCGCGCTGATCTCGCGTGAAAAAGCCACGCAACTGCTGGGCACCATGCTGGGCGGCTACAACATCAGCCCCATGGTCGAGCTGCTCGACGACGCCGAGGACAGCGTCGCCACGCAAGCCGCCAGCGGCCTGAAAAACACCCTGCTGATGTTCGACCAGTTCCACGACGTGCAGGAAAAGGCCGAGAAGGGCAACAAATACGCCAAGGCCGTGCTGCAAAGCTGGGCCGATGCCGAATGGTTCACCAGCCGTCCCGAAGTGCCCCAGTCCATCAAGCTGACCGTCTTCAAGGTGGCCGGCGAGATCAACACTGACGACCTCTCGCCCGCGCCCGACGCCTGGAGCCGTCCCGACATCCCGCTGCACGCCCTGGCGATGCACAAGAACGCGCGGCCCGGCGTCACGCCTGAGGAAGACGGCAAGCGCGGCCCCGTCAAGTTCATTGAAGACCTCAAGTCCAAAGGCAACCTCGTGGCCTATGTCGGCGACGTGGTCGGCACCGGTTCCTCGCGCAAGTCCGCGACCAACTCCGTGCTGTGGTGGACCGGCGAAGACATTCCCTTCGTGCCCAACAAGCGTTTTGGCGGCGTCTGCCTGGGCAGCAAGATCGCCCCGATTTTCTATAACACCATGGAAGACTCCGGTGCGCTGCCGATCGAACTCGACGTGAGCCAGATGGCCATGGGCGACGTGATCGAGCTGCGCCCCTATGAAGGCAAGGCGCTGAAAGACGGCAAGGTGATCGCCGAGTTCAAGCTCAAGAGCGACGTGCTGTTCGACGAAGTGCGCGCCGGCGGCCGCATTCCGCTGATCGTCGGCCGCGGCCTCACGGCCAAGGCGCGCTTCGCGCTGGGCCTGCCCGTGTCCACCCAGTTCCGCCTGCCGGTCAGCCCGGAAGACAACGGCCGCGGCTTCACGCTGGCGCAAAAAATGGTCGGCCGTGCCGTCGGCCTGCCGGAAGGCCAGGGCGTTCGCCCCGGTACCTACTGCGAGCCCAAGATGACCTCGGTCGGCTCGCAGGACACCACCGGCCCGATGACGCGCGACGAACTGAAAGACCTGGCCTGCCTGGGTTTCAGCTCCGACCTGGTCATGCAGTCCTTCTGCCACACGGCCGCTTATCCCAAGCCTGTCGACGTGAAGATGCACCACGAGCTGCCCGACTTCATCAGCACGCGCGGCGGCATTTCGCTGCGCCCGGGTGACGGCATCATCCACAGCTGGCTCAACCGCATGCTGCTGCCCGATACCGTGGGCACCGGTGGCGACAGCCACACGCGTTTCCCCATCGGCATCAGCTTCCCCGCGGGCTCGGGCCTGGTGGCTTTCGGCGCCGCCACCGGCGTCATGCCGCTGGACATGCCTGAATCCGTGCTGGTGCGCTTCAAGGGCGAAATGCAGCCCGGCATCACGCTGCGCGACCTGGTCAATGCGATCCCGCTGTACGCCATCAAGGCCGGCCTGCTGACGGTCGCCAAGCAGGGCAAGAAGAACATCTTCTCGGGCCGCATCCTGGAGATCGAAGGCCTGCCCGATCTCAAGGTGGAGCAAGCCTTCGAACTCAGCGACGCCTCGGCCGAGCGTTCCGCCGGCGGCTGCACGGTGCACCTGAACAAGGAACCCATCATCGAGTACATCAACAGCAACATCACGATGCTGAAGTGGATGATTGCCACGGGTTACTCGGACGTGCGCACCATCAAGCGCCGCATCGCCGCCATGGAAGCCTGGCTGGCCGACCCGCAACTGCTCAAAGGCGACGCGGATGCTGAATACGCCGCCGTCATCGAGATCGACCTGGCCGACATCCACGAACCCATCGTCGCTTGCCCGAACGATCCCGACGACGTGAAGACGCTCAGCGAAGTCGCCGGCAGCAAGATCGATGAGGTCTTCATCGGCAGTTGCATGACCAATATCGGCCACTTCCGCGCGGCTTCCAAGCTGCTTGAGAACAAGCGCGACATCCCCGTCAAGTTGTGGATGGCACCGCCGACCAAGATGGACGCCAAGCAGCTGACCGAAGAAGGGCACTACGGCGTCCTCGGCTCGGCCGGCGCCCGCATGGAAATGCCGGGCTGCAGCCTGTGCATGGGCAACCAGGCGCAGGTGAAGGAGGGCGCGACGGTGTTCTCCACCTCCACCCGCAACTTCCCGAACCGCCTGGGCAAGAACTCCAACGTCTACCTCGGCTCCGCCGAGCTGGCCGCGATCTGCTCCAAGCTGGGCCGCATCCCCACCAAGGCCGAGTACATGGCCGACATGGGCGTGCTGACGGCTGCCAGCGACAAGATCTACCAATACCTCAACTTTGACCAGGTCAAGGACTACACCGACATGGCCGATACCGTGAAGGACGGCGTGGCCGCCTAAGTGGACACCCTGCCGGCGGCTTGACACCTGCCAGCCGAAATGGAAGGATGAAGTGATGAAGCAACCGTCACTTCTTTCCTTCCTTTTTTTTGCGCTTTTTTCGGCAGCGGGTGTGGGTGCCCAGGAGGCCCAGCAAGCGCGCACCAACGCTTTCAACGATCCCTTCCTGCAGGTCACCTCGGCCATCGCCCAGTGCCCGGTTCCCGAAGGGCCGCTCTACACCGAGCAGGAAGTGCGCGACGTGGCCCATGTGCGGGCGCAGCACGGCGGCAGCTGTTTTCGTGTGGGCCGTTGCCGGCTGGCCAACTCCTATTGGTACGACGCCGAGATCATTCCGCGCGTCTCGCAGTACATCAAGCTTGACGGCCGTTTTGACGACACCAGTGTGTGGGTACAGGGTGAGCGGCGGCTGGTTTTCCTGAAAGGCTGCGTCAAGACGCGAGAGCAGTCGGAGGCGCTTGAAAAGGCCGTCTGGCTGGTCGACGATGTGATGGGCGTGGTGAATTACCTGCGTGTGGGTGATGAGCCTGTGCGTTACGTGCCCGCACAAGCGGCTTCGAAATAGAGCTCGCCACCAAAGGCAGAAACGACAAAAGCCCCGCTGTTTCCGGCGGGGCTTTTTTTCGGCTGCGCGATCAAAGGCCCGCAGGCAACGGGTCCGCGACCCGCAACTCCGACCCGTCGACAAACTTCAGGTACCAGAACTCCGGCGCCAGCGGCAGGTTGGGGCGTATATAGCTGATGTTGGCCGGCTGCACATAGACCGTTGCCACGCCCTCGTCAGGCGGCGGCGCCAGGTAGTGGCGCTTCATGCCTACCAGCCCGCCTATGGTGGAGACCACCGTGCCTATGGATTCGGTGACGGCATTGACGGTACTGCCCTGGCCCAGCATGTGGATCAAGGTCCGGCCGACCAGGTCGGGCAGCGAGGCTTCCACATACAGCACCCCGGCGGTGTTGATGCGCAGGTCGTCGGGCGCGGCCGGTTCAGTCGACTTGTTGAACGAGATGAATGCCATGATGGAATGTGGTGTGTTGGGCCTGTATGGGTTCAGGACAGATGCAGCTCTTTGTGTTCGCCCAGGCGCGGAGGTGTGTCGCCCGTTAAGGCGGCCTTCGCCATCTTGGCCAACTGCACCATCTTGCTTTCCTTGACGTCCCAGTACTCGGCGTGGTGAATGCGCACTTCCAGCAAGGCGAGGTCGGGGTCGTTCACGCCGGCCGGAAACCAGGCCCGTGCCACCTGCGACCAGAGCTCTTCTTTTTTGGCCTGGTCCTCGGCGATCACCGCCTGGCCCGAGAGCGACACGTAGCTGTCGTCGCCCGGGTCCGCATACGACACGTTGACGTTGCCGTCCTGCTGAAGCCGCTGGGCCAGCTCGCTTTTGCGCGAGATGAAGAAGTACAGCTGCGCTTGCTCGTCCAGCGCCTTGTTCTGCGTGGTCAGCGGGTGGGCATGCAGCATGCCGTTGCTGTGGCGGTGCGTGAGCATGCCGTAGCGTATGTCCTTGATCAGTTCCCACAGCGTGTCGTGGTCGGATTTGGTGCTCATGGAATTTCCTCAAAAAATCTGAATGTGTGCTTGATGCTAGGAGCGCGCCCGGCCCTGCTGCATCAGCCCGCGTCGCGGCCCCCTGTCAGCGAGGGCCCACAGCCCCCGCGTGGCGGACGTGTTTACGCGCCAGACATGCCCGGCGGGGTGGAAGCGGTTACCATACAGATGCAAGTAATTCGCATTTGTATTGYGGCATTCTTACAGGCGCGGCGCTGGCCGGTCCTCCGCGCGCCTGCTGTTTTCCATCCCTAAAGGTGCTTCATGAAACTGTTTTTCCCTTCCCTTGCCGCTGCCGCCACGCTGGCCGCCGGCCTGCTGGCCGCGCCCCTGGCCGCCACCGCCCAGGGCGTCAAGCCCACGGCCGAAGGCATCGTGGTCTACAACGCGCAGCACGCCAGCCTCACCAAGGCCTGGGCCGATGCCTTCAGCAAGGAAACCGGCATCAAGGTCACGCTGCGCAACGGCAGCGACACCGAGTTGGGCAACCAGATCGTGCAAGAGGGCGCCGCATCGCCCGCCGACGTGTTCCTGACCGAAAACTCGCCCGCCATGGCGCTGGTCGACACGGCCGGCCTGTTTGCCCCGCTGGATGCGGCCACACTGACTGAAGTGCCCGCCAACTTCCGTCCCGCGCATGGCCGCTGGACAGGCATCGCCGCGCGCAGCACCGTGTTCGTCTACAACAAGGCCAAGCTCACGCCGGCCCAGTTGCCCAAGTCCATGCTGGACCTGGCCACGCCCGCCTGGAAAGGCCGCTGGGCCGCGTCGCCTTCGGGCGCCGACTTCCAGGCCATCGTGAGCGCGCTGCTCGAACTCAAAGGCGAGGCCACCGCCGCCGCCTGGCTCAAGGCCATGAAGGAAAACGCCACGCCCTACAAAGGCAACGGCACCGTGCTCAAGGCCGTCAACGCCGGCCAGATCGAAGGCGGCGTGATTTACCACTATTACTACTACGGCGACCAGGCCAAGACCGGTGAGAACAGCAACAACACCCAGCTGCATTACTTCCGCAACCAGGATCCGGGTGCATTCGTGAGCATTTCCGGCGGCGGCGTGCTGGCTTCGAGCAAGCACCAGCCTGAAGCCCAGGCGTTTGTGAAGTGGATCGCCGGCAAAGGCGGCCAGGAAATTTTGAAGACCGGCGATGCCTATGAGTACGCCGTCGGCACGGGCCTGCAGTCCAACCCCAAGCTGGTGCCGCTGGCCGAGCTGCAGGCGCCCAAGGTCGAGCCCTCCAAGCTCAACAGCAAAAAAGTCACCGACCTGATGACCCAGGCCGGCCTGCTGTAAACCGTTTTTAAGTCCGCGAATCGGACGCTTCCCTTGAGTGCCTTGCCCCTTGATGTTGGTGCCGATGCCGCCCTGAAGCCGGCGGTCGCGGTGCGTTTGCCCGTGCCTGCTGCCGGCCGTGGCGGCTGGCGCCTGTCCTGGGTGGGTGGCGCGGCCCTGGTGGTATCGCTGCTGGCTTTGCTGCCGCTGGGCTTTGTGGTCTGGGTTGGCGTCCAGACCGGCTGGGACACGGCCTCGGCCTTGATCTTCCGGCCGCGGGTCGGCGAGCTGCTGGTCAATACCGCGCTGCTGGTGGCGCTCACGGTGCCGCTGTGCGCGGTGCTGGCGGTGGCGCTGGCCTGGCTCACCGAGCGCAGTGACCTGCCCGGCGCCCGCACCTGGGCCTGGCTGCTGGTGGCGCCGCTGGCAGTGCCGGCTTTTGTGCACAGCTATGCATGGATGACAGTGGCGCCCGGCCTGCATGGCTTGCCCGCCGGCGTGATGGTGTCCTTGATCGCCTATTTCCCCTTCCTGTACTTGCCCGTGGCCGCGGCGCTGCGCCGGCTGGACCCGGGCATGGAAGACAGCGCCGCCTCGCTGGGCCTGGGCCCCTGGGCCGTGTTCTTTCGCGTGGTGCTGCCGCAGCTGCGGCTGGCGGTGTGCGGCGGCTCGCTGCTGGTGGGGCTGCACCTGCTGGCCGAGTACGGGCTCTACGTGATGATCCGTTTCGACACCTTCACCACCGCCATCGTTGACCAGTTCCAGTCCACCTACAACGGRCCYGCCGCCAACATGCTKTCSGGCGTGCTGGTGGTGTGCTGCTTCTCGCTGCTGGGGCTGGAAGCGGCCGCGCGCGGCAAGGAGCGTTATGCCCGCGTAGGGGGCGGCGCGGCACGCATGCCTTTCAAACGGGGCCTTGGCCGCTTCACGCTTGTGGCGCTGCTGTTGCCCGCGTTGCTCAGCGTGCTGGCGCTGGGCGTGCCGATGTACACGCTGGCGCGATGGCTGCTGGCCGGCGCAGGGGCCGTGTGGCGCTTCAATGAAATCGGACCGGCCATTCTTCAAACCCTGGGCCTCGCGGTGGCGGGCGCGCTGCTGACCACCCTGGCCGCCGTGCCCATGGCCTGGTTGTCGATACGCTCGCCCGGCCGGCTGCAGCGCGTGCTCGAGGCTTGTAACTACATGGTCGGCTCGCTGCCCGGTGTGGTGGTGGCGCTGGCGCTCGTTACAGTGACCGTGCGCCTGCCGATTTACCAGACGGCGCTCACGGTGCTGCTGGCTTACCTGCTGATGTTTTTGCCGCGCGCGCTGATCAGCCTGCGCGCCGGGATCGCGCAGGCGCCGGTGGAACTGGAGCAGGCCGCGCGCAGCCTGGGCCGCACGCCCGCGCAGGCGCTGTGGGCCGTCACTCTGCGTCTGGCAGCGCCCAGCGCGGCGGCCGGCGCGGCGCTGGTGGGCCTGGGCATCACCAATGAGCTCACCGCCACCTTGATGCTCGCGCCCAACGGCACACGTACCCTGGCGACTTCCTTCTGGGCCTATAGCAGCGAAATCGACTATGCCGCCGCCGCGCCCTATGCGCTCATCATGGTGCTGCTCTCGCTGCCCATGACATGGCTGCTTTACCACCAATCCAAACGCACGGCGGGACGATGACGCGATGACGACCTCTCTGGAACTGCAAGCCATCCGCAAACACTACGGCGCCGTCCAGGCGCTGGGCGGCGTGGACCTGAGCGTTGCGCCCGGCAGTCGCACCGCCATCGTCGGGCCCTCGGGCTCGGGCAAAACCACGCTGCTGCGCATCATCGCGGGCTTTGAGGCGCCCGACGCCGGACGCGTCACCCTGGGCGGGCGGCAACTGGCCGATGGGCCCGGCGCCGTGCCCGCGCACGAGCGCGGCATCGGCTATGTGCCGCAGGACGGCGCGCTGTTCCCGCACCTCACGATTGAAGGCAACGTCGGCTTCGGCCTGCCGCGCAGCATGCCAAAAGCCCAACGCACCGAACGCATCGCCGAACTGATGGACATGGTCGCGCTGGACGCCGCCATGCTGGCGCGCCGCCCGCACGAACTCTCGGGTGGGCAGCAGCAGCGTGTGGCGCTGGCGCGCGCGCTGGCGCAGCGGCCGCGCCTCATGTTGCTCGACGAGCCTTTCTCCGCGCTGGACACCGGCCTGCGGGCCAGCACCCGCAAGGCGGTGGCGCAGTTGCTGGGCGCCGCAGGCATCACCACCATTCTTGTCACACACGACCAGGCCGAGGCCCTCTCGTTTGCCGACCAGGTGGCCGTGATGCGCGGTGGGCTGCTGGTGCAGGCAGGCCGTCCGCTGGATCTTTATCTGCGGCCGCGCGATGCGGCGGTTGCCGGCTTTCTGGGCGACAGCATCGTGCTGCCCGCGCAATTAAGCGGCGGCTGGGCCGATTGCGCGCTGGGACGCATCGCCGTCAACGACAACTCGCGCCAGGGCGCGGCGCAGATCATGTTGCGGCCCGAGCAACTCCAGGTGGCGGAGGTACCCGCCGAAGCGGCGGTGCAGGGTTCGCAAAACGGCGCCTGCTATGGCGCTGTCATCGATACGGATTTCGGCGGCTCGGTCTCTGTGCTGTCGGTGCGCCTGGTGCGCGGCACGGGCGTTGCCGCGGCATCCGCGCCCTCCGTTCACTGGGACGAGCCGCTGCTGGTGCACAGCACGGGCATGCACGCGCCGGCGCAGGGCGCCATGGTGCGCATCACCGTGGCCGGCCAGGCCCACGTTTTCAGCGCCTGAGGCAACGGGCGGCGCTTTTGTTGCCAATCCCCGGCGTGCCCGTCGGGGCTCTTCAGTTTTGTTACTTTTTCCAGCCAGGGATTTCCTGCTTTTGGGTATATTGTGTACGGTGTACACAATATTTCATCAACCCCTTAATCAGGAGATTTCCCATGGCTCGTTATGTAGACGGTTTTGTGGTTCCCGTTCCGGCCAGGAAGGTGGAGGCCTATCGCAAGCTGGCCCGCAAGGCCGGCAAGATCTGGATGGAGTACGGCGCGCTCGACTACACCGAGTGCATTGCCGACGACGCCAAGCCCGGCAAGCTCACCTCTTTCCCGCAAAGCGTCAAGCTCAAGAAGGACGAGGTGGTGGTGTTCTCCTGGATCAGCTTTAAATCGCGCAAGCAGCGCGACAGCATCAACAAAAAAGTCATGTCAGATCCGCGCCTGGCGGATATGGCGGATCCCAGGAATCTCCCCTTTGATGGCAAGCGCATGATCTGGGGCGGCTTCAAGACCATGGTGGAGCTCTGAGTTCTCGGGGCGCTAGCCCTTCACCGCCACTTCCACCGTGGCCCTGGCCGCCGGCCGGGCCTGCAGCGCCCTGATCGTCACCGGTATTCCGCTGAGCACCGCATTGCCCGACAGCGGGTCGCGCCACTGGTCATCCAGCAGGGCATTGAGGTTGGCGCCGGGGCGTTCGGCCGCCAGCGACAGCCGCGTGCCGGGCTGGCCGTGGCCCCATCCGTGCGGCAGGCTCACCACGCCGGGCATCATGGCTTCGCTCAATTGCACCTGCGCTTCGATGTGCCGCTGGGCGGACGCGTTGCCGCTGCTGATGCGCGCGAGGGCGCCGTCGGCCAGGCCGAATCGCGCCGCGTCTTGCGGGTGGACCAGGGCGGTACAGCGGAACGGGCCCTTGGCCAGCAAGGGCAGGTTGTGCATCCAGCTGTTGTTGGACCTGACGTCGCGCCTGCCGACGATCACCAGGTCGGGCACGGGCCGCAGCAGATCAGCCGCGGGGCGGGCCAGGTCGGCCAGCAGCGAGGGGGGCGCCAGCTCCACCTTGCCCGAAGGCGTGCGCAGTATCTCGGGAATGCGTGGCGCGAGTTCGCCGAGGTCAATGCCACCGAGGGCGCCGCTCATGCTTTTAACCTTGGCAAGGGTGAGGCCCTCCGGGTTGCGGCCAAAGCCGTCGCCATAGGGGCCGCTGCGCAGCGCCACGTCCAGCAGGCGGTCGGTGCCTTTGAGGCCGCTGACCGCCTGGACCACCGCGGCGCTGTGTTCGCCAAACAGGCGCTGGGCATCCTGTGCGAACTGCAGGTCGTCCAGGTCCGCGGCGCTTGTGCCAATGCCTTTTCCTTGAAGGATGCCGGTCAGCCGCGCGAGGGTCTCCCATTCATCGGGCTGGCCGTCTGCACGCGCAAACACCGGCGCGCTGTAGCGGGCGTGGTTGCGCCAGGAGAACTGCGTGAAGACCACGTCGTAGTGCATGTCTTCCAGCGGCGAGGGGCCGGGCAAAATCACGTCGGCGTGGCGTGAGGTTTCGTTGAGGTAGATGTCCAGGCTGACCATGAAGTCCAGCTGGCCCAGCGCGCGCGACAGGCGCTCACCGTTGGGCACGGACAGCACCGGGTTGGTCGCGATGCTGATGAAGGCCTTGACCTGGCCGGGGCCCGCGGTTTCGATTTCTTCGGCCAGGCAGGTGGCCGGCAGCTCGCCCAGCACCTCGGGCGCGCGGCTCACGCGGCTGTGGTGGCGGCCGGTGGCCACGCCCTTGCCGCTGCCGGGCCAGCCCGCGGTGTTGGCGGCAAAGGCGGCGGCCTTGGGAAACAGCGCGCCGCCGATTTCGTCGAGGTGGCCGGTCACGGCATTGAGCACGTCGATCAGCCAGCTGGCCAGCGTGCCGTATTCCTGTGTGCAGGTGCCGATCCGGCCGTAGACGGCGGCGCGCGGTGTGCGCGCAAGCGTGCGCGCCAGGCTGCGGATGGTGTCCGCGCCTATGCCGCAGCGCGCGGCCACGGTGTCGGCGTCAAACGGCGCCACCGCCGCTTCAAGTTCGGCCAGGCCGTTGAGATGTTCCGTGAGCCGGCCGGGGTTGGCGAGCTTTTCGGTAAACACCGTGTGCAGCAGGCCCAGCAAAAAGAACACATCGCCGCCGGGACGGATGAAGTGGTGCGCATCGGCCATGGCGGCCGTCTCGGTGCGGCGAGGGTCCACCACCACCAGCTTGCCGCCGCGCGCCTGCAGCGCCTTGGCCTTGCCCTTGAAGTCGGGCACCGTCCACAGGCTGCCGTTGCTGGCCAGCGGGTTGGCGCCCAGCATCAGCACAAAGTCGCTGCGCGAAATATCGGGCACGGCCACACTCAACCAGTTGCCGAACATCAGTCCGGCGGCCAATTGCTTGGGCATCTGGTCCAGCGTGGAGGCCGAGTACACATTGCGCGAACCCAGCGCGCGCACCAGCCGCGGAAAGTACAGCAGCAGGCCGGCCTTGTGCGAGGCCGGGTTGCCGGCCATCACGGCCACGCTGTCTTTGCCGTGGGCGGCTACCAGCGGCGGCAGGCGGCGGTTGATTTCCTCAAACGCCTCGTCCCAGCTGGCTTGGACAAACACCCCGTCGCGCTTGATCAGCGGCGTGCGAAGGCGGTCGGGGTCTTCATGCAGGTCTTTCAGCGCCACCCCTTTGGGGCAGATGTAGCCGGCGCTGAAGACGTCGGCCTCGTGCCCGCGAATGCTGACGACCTTGCCGGCCGTCACCTTGAGCTCCAGGCCGCAGCAGGCCTCGCACAGCGGGCAGATGCGGTGGTGGGTGGTCTCCTCGTTTGCCTGGGCGGCGGTGGATTCGGTCATGTCTGTCTCCGCGATCTGTGGCTGGTCTGTCCCCTCATTACGCGCTTGCGGCGCCGGCTTGCCAATCACGCGGGCGACATGGCGTTCAGGGTTTCTGGTTCCTCAAGCCCTGCAACATCTGGAGGGTGGCTTCGTCCGCCGGGAAAAAAGTCTCCATCGCCAGTTCCTGCAGGGTCACGTCCACCGGCGTCCCGAACACCGTGGTGGTGCTGATGAAGCTGAGCACACCGGCCGGCGTGCGAAACTGCAGCGGCATCGCCACACCCAGGTGCTCTCCGTCGAGGTGCGTGTCTTCGGCACCCGGCGGCAAGGGGTAGGCGCGCAGTTCCTCCAGCAGCGCCGTCAGCCCGGGGTCGGCCGTGGCCGTGACCTGCTGGCGCAGCCGTTCAAAGATATGGCTGCGCCACTGTGCGATGTTGACGATGGCGTGCGCCAGGCCTTTCGGGTGCAGGCTCAGCCGCAGCACATTGGTCTGGCCCGGCTGCAGCAGGGAGGGGTCGGCGCCTGCCAGCAGGTGCGGCACCATGGCGTTGGCCGCTACCAGGTTCCAGTGGCGGTCTACCGCCAGCGCAGGACACGGTTCGTGGCTCTTCAAAATCAGCTCAACCGCCCGGCGCGCCGAGTCCAGGGCCGGGTCGGCCAGCGGCCTTTCGCGGTACATGGGCGCGTAGCCGGCAGCCACCAGCAGCACATTGCGCTCGCGCAGCGGAATGTCCAGCCGCTCCGACAGCCGCAGCACCATCTCGCGGCTGGGCACCGAGCGGCCGGTTTCCACAAAACTCAGGTGGCGCGTCGAGATGTCGGCCTCATGGGCCAGGTCCAGCTGGCTGAGGCGCCGGTGCTGGCGCCAGTGGCGCAGGTGGTCGCCGAAAGGCTGGGGCGCGCTGCGCGGCGCCGGGCGGCTGGGGGAGTGGGTGCTGGCGTTCATGGGGCCATCGTAAAGCCATGTGGGGGTTTTCCCATTACCTGCCAGGTCATCGACCAGGCGCCGCTGCGCAGGAATGATGACCTCCATGCGCACCGACCCGGCGGCCCGGCGCGCTGATCGCTGATCCACATCACCGGCTGCCATTTCAGGAGTTTTGCCATGTCCTCGAGTTCCATCCTTTCCTCCCCGAACTTCCTGCGCAATGTGCTGCGTGTGGACGCGCTGTCGTGCATTGCCTGCGGCGCGCTGCAGGTCGCATTTCCGGCCGCGATGGCCCGCCTCTTGAACCTGCCTGAAGGGCTCATTGCCTACACCGGTGAGTTTCTGCTGGTTTATGCGGCCGTTGTTGCGTTTGTTTCAACGCGTAATCCTTTACCGCGCGCCATCGTCTGGGCACTGGTGGCCGGCAACCTGGGCTGGGCGCTGGCCTGCGTGCTGTTGCTGGCCGGCGGGTCGGTATCGCCCTCCGCGGCCGGTGTGGCCTATGTGGTGATGCAGGCGCTGACGGTGGCGGTGCTGGCGGAACTGCAGTACTTCGGCCTGCGCCGGGCCGCGCCGGCGCCCGCCTGGTGACGGCCGGGGCAGGGCGCAAGACTCGGTAGGCGGGCAGGGTATGCGGCCGCGGGCACCCATGGCGGCCCGGCCCCTGCCAGAATGGGGGCTGCCGTCAATAAAAAGGAGTCCGCCCATGGCCAAACCGCTTGCCCACGCTTTTTCGTCCACGCTCAAAAGCTTCAAGACCGCCTCCGGCAAAACCGGCAAGTTTTACTCCCTGCCGGAGCTCGCCAAACAATTTCCCAAAATCTCCCGCCTGCCGGTGTCCATGCGCATCGTGCTCGAATCGGTGCTGCGCAACTGCGACGGCAAGAAGGTCACGGCCGACCATGTAAGCCAACTGGCCAACTGGCTGCCCCAGGCCGAGCGCAGCGAAGAAATTCCCTTTGTCGTTTCGCGTGTGGTGCTGCAGGACTTCACCGGCGTGCCGCTGCTGGCCGACCTGGCCGCCATGCGCAGTGTGGCGCTCAAGCTGGGCAAGAACCCCAAAGCCATCGAGCCGCTGGTGCCCGTGGACCTGGTGGTCGACCACTCCATCATGGTCGACTACTACGGCAAGAAAAACTCCATCGACCTCAACATGAAGCTCGAATTCCAGCGCAACCGCGAGCGCTACGAGTTCATGAAGTGGGGCATGCAGGCCTTCGACACCTTCGGCGTCGTGCCCCCGGGCTTCGGCATCGTGCACCAGGTCAACCTGGAATACCTCTCGCGCGGCGTGCACAAGACGCCGGACAACGTCTACTACCCCGACTCGCTGGTCGGCACCGACAGCCACACCACCATGATCAATGGTATCGGCGTGGTCGCGTGGGGCTGCGGCGGCATCGAGGCCGAGGCGGCCATGCTGGGCCAGCCGGTTTACTTCCTCACGCCCGACGTGGTCGGCTTCGAGCTGACCGGCCGCCTGCGCGAAGGCGTCACCGCCACCGACCTGGTGCTGCGCGTGACCGAGCAGCTGCGCAAGGAAAAGGTGGTCGGCAAGTTCGTTGAATTCTTCGGCGAAGGCACGCGCACGCTGGCCCTGCCGGACCGCGCCACCATAGGCAATATGGCGCCCGAGTACGGCGCCACCATGGGCTTCTTCCCGGTCGATGAAAAAACCATCGATTACTTCAAGGGCACCGGCCGTACCAAGGAAGAGATAGAAGCCTTCGAAGCCTACTTCAAGGCGCAGGGCCTGTTCGGCGTGGCCAAGGCCGGTGAGATTGATTACTCGCATGTGGTCAGGCTTGACCTGGGCGACGTCACCCCCAGCCTGGCCGGTCCCAAGCGCCCGCAGGACCGCATCGAGCTCGGCAATGTCGCCGGCCAGTTCAGGTCGCTGTTCAGCAAACCCATCGCCGAGAACGGGTTTAACCAGCCCGCCGGCATGCTTAACACGCGCCACCTGGTGCGGCGCACCGATGAAGGCCGCCAGGACACGCTGCCGTCCGCGCCGCCAACCCCGGCGGGCGCCGCACGCCCCGTGATGGAGATGGAGGGCAACCGGCCCACGCTGGCGCACGCGCGTGCCAGCAACACCACCGATGCCCCCGCCGCCGCGCAAGTTGAGGTGGTGCACTCCTCGCCCGGCATCACGGTGGGCAACGGCGACGTGCTGATCGCCGCCATCACGAGTTGCACCAACACCTCCAACCCCAGTGTGCTGCTGGCCGCGGGCCTGCTGGCCAAAAAAGCGGTGGAAGCCGGCCTGAAAGTGCAGCCGCACATCAAGACCTCGCTCGCGCCCGGTTCGCGCATCGTGACCGAGTACCTCACCGAAACCGGTTTGCTGCCCTACCTTGAAAAACTGGGCTTCGCGCTGGCCGGTTACGGTTGCACCACCTGCATCGGCAATGCCGGCGACCTGACACCCGAGCTCAACGAAGCCATCAGCAAGAGCGACCTCGTGTGTGCGGCCGTGCTCTCAGGCAACCGCAACTTCGAGGCGCGTATCCACCCCAACCTCAAGGCCAACTTCCTGGCCAGCCCGCCGCTGGTGGTGGCTTACGCGATCGCCGGCACGGTGATGCGCGACCTGATGACCGAGCCCGTGGGCAAAGGCAAGGGTGGCAAGGACGTTTACCTCGGCGACATCTGGCCGAGCAGCGACGAAATCTACAAGCTCATGAAGTACGCGATGAACGGCAAGGCCTTCCGCGCCAACTACGCGAAAGTGAAGACCGAGCCCGGCAAGCTCTGGGAAAACATCAAGGGCGTCAAGGGCAACGCGTACACCTGGCCCGCGAGCACCTACATTGCCGAGCCGCCCTTCTTCAAGGACTTCGCGATGGACGCCGGTCAGGCCGGCAGCGTGTCGGTCAAGGGCGCGCGCATCATGGCGCTGTTCGGTGACTCCATCACCACCGACCACATCTCGCCGGCCGGCTCCATCAAGGCGAGCTCGCCCGCGGGCCTGTGGCTGCAGGAAAACGGCGTGCAGAAGGCCGACTTCAACAGCTACGGCGCGCGGCGCGGCAACCACGACGTGATGATGCGCGGCACTTTCGCCAACGTGCGCATCAAGAACCTCATGATTCCGCCCGGCGCGGACGGCTCGCGCGAAGAGGGCGGCGTGACGCTGTTCCAGCCAGGCGGCGAGAAGATGTTCATCTACGACGCCGCCATGAAGTACATCGAGCAAGGCACGCCCACGGTGATTTTTGCCGGCGAGGAATACGGCACGGGCTCCTCGCGCGACTGGGCCGCCAAGGGCACGCAGCTGCTGGGCATCAAGGCCGTGGTGGCGCGCAGCTTCGAGCGCATTCACCGCAGCAACCTGGTCGGCATGGGCGTGCTGCCCCTGCAGTTCAAACCCGGCGACTCCTGGCAAGGCCTCAAGCTCACCGGTACCGAAGTCATCGACGTGATTCCGCACCCCGAACTCAAGCCGCAAAGCGAGGCCAAGCTGGTCATCACGCGCGCCGACGGTTCGCGCGAGGAAGTCACCGTGATCCTTCGTGTGGACACGCCCATCGAGGTCGATTACTACCGCAACGGCGGCATTTTGCCTTTTGTGCTCAGGCAGCTGTTGGCTGCATGAGCACGAAAGGCACTTCATTGGAAATCGCCACGCGGCCGCGTGGCGAGGTGCTTCGGCAGCTGTTGGCTTGATGCTGCGGCAGGCTCTTATCGCTGGCGGCGGCATCGGCGGGCTTGCCGCTGCGGTGGCTGCAACGCGGGCTGGCTGGGACGTTCGCCTGTTTGAACGCGCAAACGCGTTCAGTGAGGTCGGCGCGGGCATTCAGCTCGGCCCCAATGTGGTCAAGGTGCTGCAGCGCTGGGGCCTGGCCGGCGCCTTGCAGATCGTGGCCGCGTTTCCTGAACGCCTGCAGGTGCGCAGCGCCATTTCGGGCCAGGTGCTGGGCGAGTTGCCGCTGGGTGCCACCATCGCCCAGCGCTATGGTGCACCCTATGCCACCTTGCACCGCGCCGATCTACATCGCCTGCTGCTGGAGGCCGTGCAGCAAAACGCCGACGTCAAGCTGCACCTGAGCCGCCCGCTGCAGTCCTTCAGCCAGACCACGCAGGCCGTGACGGTGCAGGCCGACGACGGCCCCGGCATTGAGGGTGATGCCCTCATAGGCGCCGATGGTTTGTGGAGCACTGTGCGCCAGGAGCTATTAGGCGACGGCCTGCCGCGCCGCACCGGCCACCTGGCTTATCGCGCTCTTGCAAAGCAGTCCGATTTGCCGGAGCAACTCCGCAGCCAGCAGGTCACCGCCTGGCTGGGGCCGCGCATGCACGTGGTGCAGTACCCGGTGCGCGGCGGCGAGTCGCTCAACGTGGTGGCCATCGTGCACGGCGAGGTTGCCGCTGAAGCCGACCTCTGGGATCACAGCGCCAATGCCGCGGACCTGACCGCAGCGACGGTCGGCTGCTGTTCCGCGCTGCGCGAAGTGATGCCGGCTATTGAAGGCTGGCGCCTGTGGGTGTTGCACGACCGCGCACCCATGCAGGGCRCCCACCAGCACGCCGTGGGTCGCGTGGCCTTGCTGGGCGATGCCGCCCACCCCATGCGGCCTTACCTGGCGCAAGGCGCCGGCATGGCGATCGAAGACGCCGCTGAACTTGGCCACGCGTTAGCGCAGGCGCTGGACCCGGCCCTGGACGTGCCCACCATGCTGCAGCGCTATGCGCTCAATCGCTGGCAGCGCAATGCGCGTGTGCAGGCGAGGGCGCTGCGCAATGGGCAGATATTCCATGCCGACGGCTTGCTGCGCTGGGGGCGGGATGCCTCCATGAAGCTGCTGGGTGAGAAACTCCTGGATATGCCGTGGTTGTATGGCGGGGTGGCCTCGGCCAGGTGACGGCGCCCGTTATTCGCTGGTTCCGGCCTGCCGCAGCAGCCAGCTTCGGAAGATTTTCAAGGGCTCCAGGCTTGAGGACTCCTCCGGGTACACCAGGTAGTAGGCCTTGCCCGATACCCATGTCTTCCTGGACAGCCGGCACAGGCGCCCTTGCGCCACCGCATCACCGGCCATGAACTCCGGCAGCAGCACTGCGCCCAGCCCCGCGACGGCGGCATTGAGCGCCATTGACATCAGCTCGTAGCGCGGCCCTTTCTCGCCTTCCGGCATCGGCAGGCCGTTCTGGTTGAACCATTGTTCCCAGGCATCCGGAACCGTCGTGTGCTGCACCAGGGCGAAAGAGGGCGTCTTTTTTGCGGACAAGGCCTTGCCGTTTTTGGCAATCCATGCCGGTGCGGCGTAAGGCGCCATGGCCAGCGGCAGGACGAAGTCATTGTGGACACCCGGGCGCTTTCCGTCGCCGAACTCAAGCGACGCGTCAACCGCCATGCTCTTGAAATCCACGGAGCCCACGCGGGTGGCGAAATTGAGTGTGATCTCAGTGTGCGCGCGGGTGAAGTCGGGCAGGCGCGGAATCAACCAGTAGCTGCCCAGGGAGGCGCCTACCGAGAGGGTCAGCAAACCACCGCGCCCTTTGAGCGCCATGACGTTGGCTGTGGCGCGTTCGAGCCGCTGCAACACCGCGCTGGTTTCTTCCACATAAAACCGGCCCGCTTCCGTCAGCACGAGGGCGTCACGGCGGCGCACAAACAGCGTGAGGTCAAGGCGTGCTTCCAGTGCCAGGATTTGCCGGCTGACAGCGCCCTGGGTCAGGTGCAGCTCTTGCGCCGCCGCGGTGAAGGAGCGCAATCTTGCGCTTGCTTCCAGGCAAAGAAGTGACATGGTTGATGGCGGGCGCAGCATGGTGATGCATGAGTAAATATCATGAAAGACGGAGAAATTGTCGTTTGTAGCTTTGGGCGTGTCAAAGCATCATTTGTTTATCTCATTGATTAACGCCAAGGTGCCTTATGACCGGATTGAAAGCCACTCGACGGAATGTTCTCAAACTCGGCGCCGTTGCCATGGCCTCGTCACCCCTGCTGGCCCGCGCGGCCTGGCCTGACCGGCCGATACGGCTGGTGGTGCCCTCGGCCGCGGGCGGCTCGCCGGACAATATTTGCCGCATCCTCACTGCCGAGCTGCAGAAAACGCTGGGCCAGGCTTTTGTCATTGACAACAAGCCCGGCGCCAGCGGCAACATCGGCATGCAGGAAGTGGTTCGTGCCGCGCCCGACGGCTATACGCTGGGCTACGGCAACGTGGGAACCCTGGCGATCAACAAATCCCTCTTCGCCAGGCTGCCCTATGACCCCGACAAGCAGCTGATGCCCGTGGCGCTGATCGGTTATGTGCAGAACGCCCTGGTGGTGCGCCCGGACCTTGGGGTGAACAGCGTCGGTGAACTGATCAAGCTTGCCAAATCGCGTCCCGGCCAACTCACCATGGCCTCGCCTGGCAACGGCACCACAGGCCACCTCGGCGGCGAACTGTTCAAGAGCATGACGGGCACTTTCATGACCCACGTGCCTTACCGCGGCAGCCCGCAGGCGATTCAGGACCTGATGGGCGGCCAGGTCGACCTGATGTTTGACAACCTCTCATCCATCGCGCCGCATATCAAGAACGGCCGCGTCAAGGTGCTGGGTGTATCGGGCCGCGCGCGCAGCCCGCTTTTTCCCGAGGTTCCGACCATCGGGGACTCCGTCAAGGGCTATGAAACCACGGCCTGGGGCGGCATCGTCGCGCCGGCCGGCACGCCCCGCGATATCGTCAACCGCCTGAACACCGAGATCAACAAGGTGCTGGGCAATGCGCTCGTCAATGAACGTTATGCGGCCATTTCTTTTGAGACCACCATCGGCCCGCCCGACCGGCTTTTTGATCGCGCCATGCGCGAGACCCGTCTCTGGGCGGAAGTCGTCAAACGCGCCGGTGTGAAGGTGGATTGATGCCGGCATACGATCTCATCATCGAAGGCGGCGACCTTGTCGACGGCACGGGCGCGGCGCGGCGGCGGGCGGACATCGGCGTGGCCGCCGGGCGCATTGCCGCCATCGGCGACCTTTCGGCGCAGCCTGCCGGGCAGCGGGTGGACGCGCGCGACCGTATCGTCGCGCCGGGGTTTATCGACGTGCATACCCACGATGACAGGCTGCTGCTCATGCCCACTGTCGGCGCGCACCCCAAACTCTCACAAGGGGTGACGACGGTCGTCGCCGGCAATTGCGGCGTCAGCCTGGCCCCGCTTCAAACCCGAAATCCGCCCGCGCCGCTGGATATCCTGGGCAGCGACGGCTGGCACTACGCGACCTTTGGCGCATACATGGACGCATTGGCCGGCAGCGAGCTGGCCGTCAATGTGGCCTGCCTGGTCGGCCACTCGACCCTTCGCGTCAGGCGCATGGATAACCTTGAGAGGCCCGCTACGCCGTTGGAGTCCGCTGCAATGGCGGAGGATCTCGCAGAGGCGCTGGCCTCCGGCGCCATCGGCTTGTCCACCGGCCTTTACTATCCCCCCGCGCGAGCCGCCACAGCGCAGGAAGTCATCACCGTGGGCGCCCCGCTCAAGGCGGTCGGCGGTATCGTGGCCATGCATATCCGGGACGAGGGCGATGCCATTGACGAGGCCCTGCGGGAAGCGCTGTACATCGGCGGGCGGCTGGGCGTGGATACGGTCCTGTCCCACCACAAGCTGGTCGGGATGGCCAACCACGGCCGGTCTGTGCAGACGCTCAGGATGCTGGAGGAGGCTGCCCTGAATCAGCCTGTGTGCTTCGACTGCTACCCTTACAGCGCATCGTCCACCATGCTGCTGCCGTCCCGCGTCAAGCAGTCCAGCGATGTGTTGGTGACCTGGTCGCAAGTCGATCCCGCTGCTGCGGGGCGCTCGCTCCGGGAACTGGCTCGCGAGCGCGGCCAGTCTGAAGAGGACATGGCGCGCGCCTTGCAGCCCGCCGGCGCAATCTACTTCGCCATGAGCGAGGACGATGTAAGCCGCATCCTCAGCCATCCGATGGCCATGGTCGGCTCGGACGGCCTGGCGCACGATGTGCGTCCGCACCCTCGTTTGTGGGGAACGTTTCCCCGCGTGCTGGGGCACTACGTGCGCGACAGGAAGTTGTTTTCCCTGGAGACGGCGATCCACAAGATGACCGGCCTCAGCGCGCGCCGCTTCGGCCTGGCAGGCAGGGGAACGCTGGCAGTGGGCCATCACGCCGACATCGTCGTCTTTGACGAGCATCGCATTACGGCCAATGCCAGCTATTCGCATCCCACGGAAGTGAGTTCAGGCATCGACGCTGTCTTCGTCAATGGACGACTGGCATGCCGGGACGGGCACACCGTGAGCGCCGGCGCGGGGTCGGTGTTGTATGGCCCTGGCGCCGCACCGACATTGTGAACGGCGTCTTGCGGTCAAGTGCCGCAGCGCGTTTGCGCCAAGGCAAAACAAAACGCCCGAGTGCGCTTTTTCGTGACTCCAGGTGCTCTCAGCTTTCTGGGTGCGCCTTGTCCTGGGCAGGCGCCGGTGTCACCACTGCGGGTATGACGGAGGGCATGGCGACCATTGAGGCCACGGATTCGGCAATCCCTGTCAGCGAGGGGTTGGCAAGTCCGGCGTCTTTCATGATTGCATCGACGATGGGTTTGGCGACTTGGTACTGCAGCGCTGAGTTGACGACCTGCTCCGGCAGGGTGCCGGCGCCGCCGGAACCGCCGGCCTGGGCCGCGCCGCCCGCCCCGTTGCCCATCGGCATGCCGTTGACCTGAAACAGGCGGATTGACTCGATCTTCTCGAGCGGTTTGACCGACTGCTGGATGATCAGCGGCAGTGCGCGGATCAGCTGCAGCCTCACTTCGAGGTCAATCTGTGCCGCACCAAGCCGGTTTTTTGCTTCGTTGATCGCGGTGATACCTTCGGCTTCGGCCAGGGCTGCGGCGCGCTTGGCGTCAGCCTCGACCTTCAGTGCGAGCGCGCGATTTTCCGCGGCCTCACGCTCGGCTGTAGCCGCCACCGTCACCGAGATTGCCTGTTGCTCCGCCTCTCGCGCGGCGTCGATCAGCTGGATCGACTTGCCGCGTTCGGCGATCGCCACTTCGCGCGCGGTATTCACAAGCTCTTCGGATTTCACGGCATCCGCGCGCGCGGTGTTGGCGGCGGCGTCGGCCTGCGACTGTTCCTGGGACTTTTGGGCGATGGCGATCGCGGCGGTCTGGTTGGCCAGCTCGATCGACTGGCGCTGCTCCGCTTGCTTGACTTTGGTTTCGCGGTCGGCTTCGATCTGCTTCTTTTGCACCGAAAGGTTTTTGTCGATTTCGGCGCTGTTGACGGTGCGGTCGGCTTCGATACGCCGTTCCTTCACCAGGCGGTCTGCGTTGATGCGGACTTCTTCGGCTTCACGCTGGCGCTCGGCTTCGATCTTGGCGATAGCGGTGGTCTGGTCGGCCTTGGCGTTGGAGATTTCCTGTTGCTGGGTGAGGGTCGCGAATTCCTGCTCTTTGGAGATGGTCAGCTTCAGGCGCTCGGCTTCCAGGTTCTTGGTGCGCACCTGGACTTCCGTGTCCTGTTCGATGTCGTTGCGCTGTTTGCGGCGGCTTTCGGTTTCCTCGGTCAAGCGCGTCAAGCCCTCGGCATCAAAGGCATTGCTGGGGTTGAAGAACTCCTTGGCGGTCTGGTCCATGCTCGTGAGCGAGACCGATTCGAGTTCGAGGCCGTTTTTCTCGAGATCTTCGGCCACGGCGTTTTGCACGGCCTGGACAAACTCGCGGCGCTTGTCCTGCAGCTCGCGCATCGACATGGTTGCCGCGGTGGCACGCAAGGCGTCAACGAATTTGTCTTCCACCAAGACTTTGAGCGCCGCCGGTTCCATGGTTTTGCGCCCCAGGGTCTGGGCCGCCGTGCTCACGGATTCAGCGGTCTGCTTGACACGCACGAAGAAGGCCGCGGCCACGTCCACGCGCATGCGGTCCAGCGCGATCAGGCTCTGCTCTTCACGGCGCGAAACTTCGAGCTTGAGCGTGTTCATGTTCACGGGAATGGTTTCATGAAAGATCGGCAGCACGATGGCGCCGCCGTCCATGATGACCTTCTGGCCGCCGAGCCCGGTGCGCACAAAAGCGGTTTCCTTGGTGGCGCGGTGGTAGAGCCGCGCGAAGACGATCCCGATGAGCAGCAGTGGGAAAAATACCAGCGCTGCGGGAACCGCTATGTTGATAAGCATGTCGATCACGATTTACTCCTCCGGTTGTTGTTTTCTGCGGCCGATCAAGCCGGCTCGCCATTCGATTCAAAGTTCTTTAACGGGACTCACAAAAGCTCGGGATGCGGGTTGCGTATGCACTTGAAGCGGGCACCGGCTTTGCGCACCAGCACGATGGCTGTGCCTTCGTCCAGCGTCTGCTCGGCGATGTCCGGTTCGACCATGACATAGTGCGCACGGCCATTCGCATCGCGGACCTTGGCTTCGGCCGCCACGCCGTCGCGCGCATGGCCGCTGACGATGACACCGGCGCGGCCTATCAAGGTCTGTTCGCTGACCGCGCTGGTTTCGTCGCCGGGGATGATTCTGGCCAGCAAGCCGCCTACACCGCTGACGGTGGAAATCCCCGCGAGGAAAGCCGGAATGCCGGCCAGCCATGCGGGAAGCAGCGTACCGGCAAGGCCGTGGGCCGCCGACTGGATCACGTAGCCCGAGACCGAGAAGCCGGCCAGGAACAGTATCAGCAGCACAAGCAGAGGGACTTTGCCTACATGCAGCCAGCCCAGCGGACCGTCGACGCCGTCCGGCATCTCGGGCAACAAGTTGTCGAGTATGTGCGAGGGGCTGTGCGCCAACATCAGCCCGGCGCCTTCCACAATGCCCAAACCGACCATCACGGCCAGCGAAGCGCCAAAGGGCCAGGTTTCGGGTGCGGTGAAGATGATCATCGCGGCGGCCTCAATGGCTCGCCTTGAGCTCAGCCAGTCGCTCGCTGATCTTGTTGTCGCGCGCCAGCTGGTTGAGTTCGTTGAGCTTGGCCGCCTGCTCCAGGCCGCCGCTACCGGCACCGTTCAGGCCGGTGTGGCGCCGGAAGGTGCGGTCAAATGCCGACTGGGCGGAGTTCATCCTGGCTTCGGCGGTGGCGGCGGGGTTTTTGCGCAGGTTGCTGGTTTCGGCGAGGCGGCGCGATGCCTCGAAGTCCTGGATGGTTTTTTCCATCTCGCGCTTCTTGCCCATCAATGCATCCACGAAACCGGACAACTCCTTGTCCTGCTGGCCCATCTCACTGAGGCTGGTCTCGAGGATGGGCAACTGGGCTTCTATGTCAAGCTGCCGGGCGATGGCCTGTTTGGCCAGATCTTCGCGATTCTCTGCAATCGCCGTGGTCACGGAGGCCGACAAGGCGTCGTGCTCCTTGTTGAGCTGCAGGTGCTGCTGCTGGGCGAGGTGCCGGTTCGCGACGATGCGCCCCAGTTCGGCCCTGACCTCGTCAGTGACCTGCTCGACTTCGCGCACCGATTGTTCGAGCACGGCGACAGGCGCGGCATCTTCTATTTTGTCGAGCAGGGCATGGGCACCGCCGGTGATCACGCGGGTAACCCGGGTACGTAAGCTATCGGCCATAAAACCTCCCTTTTTAGCGTGGTGACGAAATCAGCTGGGCCAACTCGAGGACGCGAGTTGAATTATCAATGACGACTTTTTCATCATAGGCGGCGGCGCGCGTGGTGACGGCCTGCCTGAGCAGCGTTTCCGCCAGCTGCATGGTACGTTTGACGAGCAGGGCTTCGAGTTCGCGGGCGCTGTTGGAAGACGAGGCCTGGCTGGCGTGCAGCATGGCGATCAAGGCCGGAAGGTGCTCCATGAACGCCGCCAGCACTTCGGAGTGCTGGCCGGTTTTTCGTTCGAGTTGGGCGATCTGCTCGCGTGTGTTGCGGCCCAGGTCGCGATACATCGACAAGGCGCCGATGTAGTCGGTGTCGCCATCGTGCATGCGCTTGAGGTGGAGTACGGCAACGCGCAGCTTGTCGCTCAGGGTGGTCGCGTCTTCCAGCTGAAGCGTCGACAGCCACTCGTAAAGGTCGTCGGGGAGACGGGCGGAAATAGGTACCATGTCGACGATTGTATTCAAATGAATACGTTCGTCAACGATTAAATGAACACCCCGATTTCACAGGTCTGTGCGTAGCTGCAGATCTCAGGAGGCCGCAATCCGGCATCTTTCTGATAACCGATCTCACACATGCCCTCAGGGCAAGACCACCAACAGATTCGCCCAACGGCGTCACTCTCCACGTAGCCTCTGGGTTCACTCGCGTGCTGTCCGTGGGCGGCAGGCGCTCCTGGTGGTCCGCAAAACAGCCGGATGATGTATCGCTGCACTGGTCCTCCCGGCCCTAGTCCGCATAGGCCCCCGCCGCCTTGATCACCGGCGTCCAACGGGCAATTTCGCTGTGCAGGTATTCGCGATGGCCCGCGGGTGTGTTGCGCGCGTCTCGAACCACGTCGATCCCTGAAGCGAGTTGTGCCTGTTTGAATGCGTCCGTCTGGATTGCGGCCAGCAGTGCGCTGTTGACCCTGGTTTGTACTTCCGCAGGCGTATTCTTCGGCGCGTACAGCCCGTACCAGACGCCGAGCTGCACGGATGGGATGCCGAATTTCTCGAGCGTCGGGATCGCCGAGGCGCCGGGGACGCTGAGCGGCTTGCGTGATGTCACGCCGATGGGCTTGGTTTTCCCGCTGAATACCTGGGGAAGCACATTGGCGGTCAAATCGCACATCAGGTCTACATGGCCTCCCAGCAAATCCGCCAGTGCCGGAGCGGTACCGCGATAGGGAACGGTGGTCATGCCGATGCCCAGCGAAGATTGGAGCAGCAAACCGCACAGATGCGATGCCGACCCGATGCCGCCATTGGCAAGCTTGACCTGTGGTTGCTTGGCGATCCATCGCACCAGCTCAACCGCTGAGCCAGCGCTTATCTGTGGGCGTGTCACCAGCATCAGCGGTGATTCGGCCATGATGCCCAAAGGTTCGAAATCCGTTTCCGGGTTGAACCCGAGGCGGCGATACAGGGCAGGGGCTGTCGCCATGCTGATATGGTTCAGCAGCAAGGTATAGCCGTCTGGAGCCGCACGCAAGGCGATGGCACTGCCCAGGTTGCCTCCAGCGCCTGACAGGTTCTGGATGACGATGGGTTGCCCTAGCTGCTTTGCCAGGGGCAAGGCAAGCTCGCGGGCAAGCTTGTCCATAGGGCCTCCTGCCGGATAGGGAACAATCAATGTCAACGGTTTGGAGGGGTAAACACCTTGCGCCTGCGCGCCCATGCCGCATGCCAGAAAAGCCCACAAAACCAGTAAAAACAGTTTTTTGCTCATAAGGTTCTCCAGGGTTAGCGGTACTTTTCAAGCCGGCATGCGAAGGGCTGCGTGTCCGACGGCCGAAGCCCGAAGGGCCCGCCGGGCTTGCGTCGCCGCCAGGCAGTTTTCAACGACGGCCGGCTCCGATGTCAAAGGTGTACCACCTGGAAAGGGCGGCTTGGGGTCGTATTCGATCTGGAGCTGGATTTGTTTGGCGGCTTCGTCTCCCTTCAGCATGGCGACGACCTTCAAGGCCATGTCGATGCCGGATGTCACGCCGCCCGCCGTGAAGATATTTCCGTCCACACACATGCGCTCTTTGGTGACGATGGCGCCGAATGCCGGAAGAAAGTCGATGGCCTGCCAGTGGCAGGTGCTGCGCCGACCCTTGAGGAGGCCTGCGGCACCGAGCAGCAGCGAGCCCGTGCAGATGCCGAAGATGTACTTCGCGGACTTTGCTTGCCTGCGGGTGAAGCCGACCCACTCGGCATCCAGTATGGCGTCGTCGGTTCCTGGTCCCCCGGGCACCACCAGCAGGTCGCAGGGCGGCGCGTTTGCGATGGTCGTGGTGGGTATCAGTGTGAGGCCGCGGTCCGAGCGGACGGGCTCCAATGATTTCCCGACGAGCTCGACATGCACGCCCGGCACCCGCGCCAGGACTTCAAAAGGCCCCGTCAAATCGAGTTGTGTCAGGGCATTGAAGAGAATAATATTGACTTTCATGAACCCGCTCCTTAATACACGCAAGGTAAGGCCAGGTGCCGCAGGGACAGTGCCAAAAGCGGGCGAATCTGCGCCAAAGTTGGTGGCATTCCTGGTGTTCGACGGGTTCCAGCCGATTGACCTCGCCGGGCCGTGGCAGGCATTTGCCACGGCCAACGAAGAGGCGGGCGTTCCGGTGTATCGCCTGGTCACCGTGGCACAGAAGGACGCTGTGACGAGCGCCGATGGCGCACTGAAGATTCATGTGGACCACGGCCTGGAGGCCGCCGCCGCATTGCCGATCGATGCGTTGGTGGTGCCGGGCGGTGGCGGTGTGTATGCGGCATGCGCAGACCTTCAACTGGTCAACTGGCTGAGGGAAAGAGACCCCGCCACCCGCAGAACCTGCAGCGTTTGCACGGGGGCCTTCCTGCTCGCCGCCACCGGGCTGTTGAGTGGCCGGGAGGTCACCACCCACTGGCGATCCGCCGGCAGGTTGCAGCGGGACTTCCCGGACCTTCAGGTCAACGATGACAAGATCTACTGCGAAAGCGGCAAGTACTGGAGCACGGCGGGTGTTGCGGCCGGTATCGACCTTGCGCTGGCCCTTATCGAGCGTGACCATGGCGCCGACATCTCGCAGCGTGTGGCGCGGCGGCTGGTTGTGCATTTGCGCAGGGACGGCGACCAGCGCCAGTACAGCCAGGCCCTGAGGATCCAGGACAGGGCCGCTGCGCCATTTCGCCAGTTGATCGAGTTATTGCAGGCTCGGCTCGACCACGAATGGTCCGTCGACGCGATGGCGGATATGTGCAATATGTCCCGGCGTACTTTTCAGCGCAAGTTTGCCGAGCACTTCGGCATGGGCCCCATCGCCGCACTCAACAGCTTGCGGCGTGAGCAGGCGGACATCCTCGCCAGCTCGGGGCGCCTGTCGGAGAAGGAGGTCCAGAGGCATACCCGATCGACCCGGGGTATCTCCAGCGCCAGGACAGCGGCCGCAACGCGTGGTGCGGGTGGCGCTTGCTGATCACCAAAGCCCCTTAGCCCGTCGCCCACACTCTGGGCGCCTATAAGTCGGTGCGCAGTTTCCAGATCTCAGGAAACAACACCACATCCAGCATCTTGCGCAGGTAGCTCACACCGCCAGTGCCGCCAGTGCCGCGCTTGAAACCGATCACGCGCTCGACAGTGGTCACATGCCGGAAGCGCCAGAGGCGGAAGGCGTCTTCCAGGTCGGTGAGTTCTTCGCCGAGCTGGTACAGGTCCCAATACTTCTTCGGGTCGCGATACACCACCAGCCAGGCTTGTTCGACGGCCTCGCTTTCGACATAGCCCTGGGTCCAGTCACGCTGCGTGTGGCTGGCCGGCACGGCCAGGCCGCGGCGGGCCAGCAGGCGCAGGGCTTCGTCATAGAGCGATGGCGCCTCGTACGCGGCCTGCACCTGGGCCAGCAGGTCGGGCCTGTGCGCATGGGGCTTGAGCATGGCGGCGTTCTTGTTGCCGAGCGCGAATTCGATGCAGCGGTACTGCGCACTCTGGAAGCCGCTGGAGTTGGCGAGGTAGGGGCGTATTGCGCTGTACTCGGGTGGGGTCATGGTGGCCAGCACGTCCCAGGCGTGCACCAGTTGCTCCATGATGCGGCTCACGCGCGCCAGCATCTTGAAGGCGCCGCCCAGCTCGTCGTTGGCGACATTGGCGATCGCGGCGCGCAGCTCGTGCAGCATCAGCTTCATCCAGAGTTCGCTGGTCTGGTGCTGGATGATGAACAGCATTTCATTGTGGTCGGGCGAGAGCGGCTTTTGCGCACCCAGGATCGCGTCGAGTTGCAGATAGTCGCCGTAGCTCATGGACTTGCTGAAGTCGAGCTGCGCTTTTTCGTCGATGACGATGTCTTCGGGTTTGGATGAGGAGGTCATGTCAAGTCACCGCGTGTTTCTGGTTGAACTCAGGTTTGCGCCATTGCGCTGTTTCCAGAACTTGTTTGAGATGTTCGACGGCGTTCCACACGTCTTCAAAGCCGATGTAGAGCGGGGTGAAACCAAAGCGCAGGATGTCAGGCATCCCCGTGCGTCCTGAGCCTGTCGAAGGATCACCCGCGCGGAAGTCGCCGATCACGCCGCGTGCAATCAGTGCCTGCACGATGGCATACGCGCCTTCGGTCCTTGTGAGGCAGACTTGCGAGCCGCGTTGTGCATGTTCGCGCGGCGTGGCCAGGCCCAGGCCGTGGCCTGCGCAGCGTTCTTCGACGAGCCGGATAAACAGGTCGGTGAGCGCCAGCGATTTTTGGCGCAGGGCCGGCATGCCGCCCAGCGCTTCGGCGGCCAGCACGGTATCCAGGCCGCATTCCAGCGCGGTCATGCTCAGGATGGGCTGGGTGCCGCAGAGGTAGCGCGAGATGCCTGGCGCAGGCCGGTAATCGGGCGTGAACTCAAACGGCGCGGCATGGCCCCACCAGCCGGCCAGCGGTTGCCAGAAACGGTCAGCATGCTTGGGGTTGACCCAGACGAAGGCCGGTGCGCCGGGGCCGCCGTTGAGGTATTTGTAGCCGCAACCTATCGAGAAGTCGGCTTTCGCCGCGTTGAGGTCCACCGGCACCGCACCCGCGCTGTGCGCCAGGTCCCAGATGGTGAGCACGCCGGCAGCATGCGCTGCCGCAGTGACGGCGGCCATGTCGTGCATGGCGCCGGTGCGGTAGTTCACATGGGTCAGCATCAGCACGGCCACTTCGCTTGTAAGTGCGGCGGTGATCTCCTCGGGCTCGACGAGCTGCAGGCGAAAACCGCGCTCGCGGCACAGGGCTTCGGCGATGTAGAGGTCGGTCGGGAAGTTGCTGCGCTCGCTGACGATCACCTTGCGCCCGGGCGCGTCCTGCGCTGCGATGTGCAGCGCGGCGCTGAGCACCTTGTAGAGGTTGATGGAGGTGCTGTCGGTGGCCACCACCTCGCCGGGGGCCGCGCCTATCAGTCGGGCGATCTTGTTGCCCAGGCGTTGCGGCAACTCGAACCAGCCGGCGCTGTTCCAGGAGCGGATCAGGCCCTGGCCCCATTCGGTTGTCACAGCCTCGGCGACGCGGGCGGCCGCGGTGACGGGCAGCACGCCCAGCGAGTTGCCGTCGAGATAGATCACGCCTTCGGGCAGTGTGAATTGTTCGCGCAGTGCGCGCAGCGGGTCTTGCGCATCGAGGGCGCGGCAGTCTTGCAGAGTGGTCATCTTTTTTTCTTCAGGGAAGTTCACGCAACACGGCGCGTACKGGGGAAGCATCGGCCCGGGTCAGTTTGAGCGGCAGGGCAATCAGTTCGTAGTCGCCTTCGGCCACCTCGTCGAGCACCAGGTTTTCCAGCACGCGCAGGCCGTGCGCCAGCAGCTGGTGATGGCTGGGCAGGTCCTGGCTGGTGGCCGGGTCCACGCTGGGCGTGTCTATGCCGATCAGCGTGATGTGTTTGCTCGCCAGCAATTCCAGCGTTTCGGGCGCGATGGCGGTGAAGGCGTCCCAGGCCTGGCTGGCGCGGCGTGAAGTGCGCAGCAACACGCGCGGCGGCAGGCCGTCCAGCGCGTGGGCGACGTGTTCGGGCAAGACCAGCGGGCCGCAGTCCAGGCAGTGGATGACGCGGCAAGGCCCAAGGTAGGGGGCGAGGTCCAGCTCGCCGGCGCTGGCCGCGCCATTCGCATAGTGCAGCGGGGCGTCGGCATGCGCGCCGGTGTGCGGCGACAGCGTGATGCTGTTGACGTTGACCGGGCAGCCCGGCGTCAGGGAAAAATGCAGTGTCTGGGAGTAGGCCGTGTCGCCGGGGAACACGGCTGCGTTTTCATCGACCGACGGTGAGATGTCCCAGAGTTTGCGCGGTGCTGTTGGGGTGGAGGCAGGCATGGATCCAAAGGTAGCACCGGCAAAAATGCCGTGGTGTCGGTTATTTCCAACAATCTCAAAAATACTTGAGACTTAAAGTATCTGGCGATGATGGCCCGCCCAGGCTCATGCGGCCTGGGCGAGGCTGGGGCACAATCCAGACCTGTGGCGCATCGCTGCATCGATTTACCAATCAGCAATACCTCCCTCCAACCTTTCAAGAGAGACAAGGCAGACCATGAATTCCGAGAACAAGTCCAACGGCAAAGTCGCACTCGTCACCGGCGCGGGCACCGGCATCGGCAAGGCCGTGGCCCTGGCCCTGCTGCGTGAGGGCTACAGCGTGGCGCTGGTGGGGCGCCGCGTGGAACCGCTCAATGAGGTCGCCAAGGAATCCGGCACGGACCGCGCGCTGGCGCTGCCCACCGACGTGAGCAAGCCCGAGTCCGTGGCGGCTGCATTCGGTGCCGTCAAAGAAAAGTTCGGCCGTCTCGACTTGCTGTTCAACAATGCCGGCGTGGGTGCACCGCCCGTCAACCTTGAAGACATCACGTTTGAGCAGTGGACCAATGTGGTCAACATCAACCTCACCGGTTCTTTTCTCTGCGCGCAAGCCGCCATCAGGCTGATGAAAGACCAATCGCCCCAAGGCGGCCGCATCATCAACAACGGCTCGATCTCGGCCCACGCGCCGCGGCCCAATTCAGCGCCCTACACATCGACCAAACACGCCATCACGGGCCTGACCAAATCCATCTCGCTGGACGGCCGCAAATACAACATCGCCTGCGGCCAGATCGACATCGGCAACGCCATGACGGAGCTCGCGGCCCGCATGGCCAAGGGCGTGCCGCAAGCCAACGGCGAAATCGCCATTGAACCGATGATGGATGCGAAGGAAGTGGCCGATGCCGTGGTGCACATGGCGTCGCTACCGCTGTCGACCAATGTGCAGTTCATGACCATCATGGCCACGAAGATGCCGTTTGTGGGCCGCGGATAACGGACGGCAGCGGGTGCTTTAGCCCGCTTGCTGCCCTAGGTTCGCGTTAGTTACGCTATGCGAGCTGCCCGAGCAGAAGGAACTCCATGAGTGCCTTTTGCGCGTGCATCCTGTTTTGGCTTTGGCACGCGGCCTGTGGCCGCTTCACGTGCGCTCTGCGCACATGAGCCTGCACCGAAGCAGGCTGCCGGCGCTGCGCGCCGACGCTCGCGTGTTACGCGAGCTGCCCGAGCAGAAGGAACTCCATGAGTGCCTTTTGCGCGTGCATCCTGTTTTCAGCTTCGTCCCAGACGACGGATTGCGGGCCGTCTATGACTTCGGCTTCGACTTCCTCGCCGCGGTGGGCGGGCAGGCAGTGCATGAAGAGTGCGTCGGGCTTGGCCGCGCGCATCATTTCGGTGTCCACGCACCAGTCGGCGAAGGCCTTTTTGCGCGCCTCGTTCTCGGCCTCATAGCCCATGCTGGTCCATACGTCGGTGGTGACCAGGTCGGCGCCGGCGCAGGCCTGCATCGGGTCCTTGAAGACCTTGTAGCTGTCGGCCGAGCGTATGCCGGCGATGGACTGGTCCACCTCGTAGCCGCCTGGTGTGCTCACATGCACCTTGAAGCCCAGGATTTCACTGGCCTGCAGCCAGGTGTTGGCCATGTTGTTGCCGTCGCCCACCCAGGCCACCGTCTTGCCTTTGATGGAGCCGCGGTGCTCGATGTAGGTGAAGATGTCGGCCAGGATCTGGCAGGGGTGGAACTCGTTGGTCAGGCCGTTGATGACGGGCACGCGCGAGTGCTCGGCGAAGCGGTCTATCTTGGTCTGCTCGAAGGTGCGGATCATCACCAGGTCGACCATGCGGCTGATGACTTTCGCGCTGTCCTCGATGGGCTCGGCGCGGCCGAGCTGGCTGTCGCCGGTGGTCAGGTGCACCACGCTGCCGCCCAGCTGGTACATGCCGGCCTCGAAGCTCACGCGGGTGCGGGTCGAGGCTTTCTCGAAAATCATGGCCAGCGTGCGGTCGACCAGCGGCTGGTGTTTTTCGTAGGTCTTGAACTTCTTCTTGATGATGGCGGCGCGCTCGAACAGGTAGGCGTATTCCGCCGCATTCAGGTCGCTGAACTGCAGGTAGTGCCGCACGGGGGCGGGCGTGGTGGGTATCGCAGTGCTCACGCGTTTTTCTCTTTCAAGAGCTGTTTGATCAGCGGAACCAGGATGGCCACTGCTTCGTCGGCCTCGGCCGTGGTCATGATGAGCGAAGGCACCATGCGGATCACGGTGTCGGCGGTCACGCTCAGCAGCAGGCCGTTTTCGGCGGCGCGGCCCAGCAGCTCGCCGCATGGCACCGTGAGTTCAATGCCCAGCATCAGGCCGCGGCCGCGAATTTCTTTCAGGCCCTTCACGCCGGCCAGTTCGCGCGCCAGCGCGGCGCGCAGGTGCTCGCCGACTTTCACGGCATTGGCCAGCAGGCCTTCTTCTTCCATGATGCGCAGGGTTTCAACGCCGGCCCGCATGGCCAGCGGGTTGCCGCCGAAGGTGGTGCCGTGGTTGCCGGGGCCGAAGATATGGGCGGCCTTGGGGCCGGCCACGACGGCGCCGATAGGAACGCCCGAGCCCAGGCCCTTGGCCAGCGGCATCACGTCGGGCTTGATGCCGGCCCACTGGTGGGCAAACCACTTGCCGGTGCGGCCCATGCCGCACTGAACCTCGTCGATCATCAGCAGCCAGTCGCGCTCGTCGCAGAGCGCGCGCACTTCGCGCAGGTACTCGTCCTTCATGCTGTTGATGCCGCCTTCGCCCTGGATGGCCTCAAAGAACACGGCGACGACATTGGGGTTGTTGGCGGTGGCGGCCTTGAGCGCATCGATGTTGTTGAGCGGCACGCGGATAAAACCTTCGACCAGCGGGCCGAAGCCGGCCTGCACCTTGGGGTTGCCGGTGGCGCTCAGGGTGGCGATGCTGCGGCCGTGGAAGGCCTTTTCGTAGACGACGATTTCCGGGCGCTCAATGCCTTTGTCGTGGCCGAACTTGCGCGCCAGCTTGAGCGCGGCTTCGTTGGCTTCCAGGCCGGTGGAGCAGAAAAACACGTTTTCCAGGCCCGACAGCTCCACCAGTTTGGCGGCCAGGGTTTCCTGCAGCGGCACATGGTAGTAATTGGAACTGTGGATGAGCTTGGCGATCTGGTCTTGCAGGGCAGGCACCAGTTTGGGGTGGTTGTGGCCCAGGGTGTTGACGGCAATGCCGCCCAGTGCGTCGAGGTAAGCCTTGCCGTTGACGTCCCAGACGCGGCAGCCCTGGCCATGGTCCAGCGCGATCGGCAGGCGGCCGTAGGTATTCATCACGTGAGGGGAGGCGGCTTCGATGTGCTTGGGCAGGGCTGCGGTCATGGAGAACTCCGGAACAAGGGCTGTGACAGTGCGGAAAATTCGAAGCCCGCAGCAGTTGATGCGGGCTTGGGCTGATTTTAGGCGCAGACTTTGCGGCCTTTTGTGACGTTCCTGCATTACTGCAATGCAAGCGCCCGGGTGCCGCCCGCTATCGTTGCCATTGAAAATTTGTCCTCCAAGTCTTATATAAGAGTCAGAGTTACGCTAGAATTGTTGTGCGCTGCAGCATGGGCCGAAATCCCATCCTTTTCCCATGCCGGGCAGCGCAAAAAACCTTCCACCCGATGGTCTCCAACACCGCCAAAGAAGTCTTCATCCAGGGTATTACCCGCGACGGCAAAACCTTCCGGCCCAGCGACTGGGCCGACAGGTTGTGCGGCGTGATGAGCCATTTCCGCCCGGGCGGCCCCCAGCCCGGCAGCCACCTGACCTACTCCCCCTGGTGCGTGCCCACGGTCATCAACGGCGTGAAGTGCGTGGTCGTCAACTCCGAACTGCGTGAGGCCGAGCCCATGGCCTGGGATTTCGCCATCAACTTCGCCAAGGACAATGACCTGCAGATGGCTGAGGCCTGCCTGATTCCGGAATCGCCGACCCGTTGAGGCTGGCCAGCCAGGCCGGCTTCCTAGTTCTTTTTCCCCTGGTCCAGCCTCGTTTGTATCTGGGCGTCCGGGATCCCGGATTTGCACCAGGCGGCCACCCGCAGTGCTTCGGGTGCCAGTTCGTGGTGCTTGGCGTCGACCGCCGCAGCGGTCAGCAAGGTGGCGGGCACGCCGGCCGCGACCAGTTTTTGCTGGAATTCCTGCTGCGATTCAAAGCCCACAGCCGAGTCTTGCGGGTCGCCCAATACGAAAACGCGGCGCCGGCTGTCCGATTTGATGCCGGCGATGTGGTCTATTGGGTCATACACGGCCGACAGCGGCTGGCCCGTCTGGTCCAGCCCACGCTGGGCTTCCTTGCTGCCCAGCAAGCGAGCCCGCGTTTTGATGCTTACCGCACCGCTGCCGACTACGGCGCAATCGATGTCCGTGCGTCCCAGCGTCAGGACCGCGCCCACCAGTCCGCCGCCGCCGCTCAAACCCGTTAACTGGATACGCTGGTAGCCGTAGTTGTTCTTGATGGCATCGAGCGCCGCGTTCATCAGATGGGTTTCCACCGGCATGCGGCGCTCGCGCAAATGGCTGGCGCCGGTGCTGCCATAGGCCCCCGGCCGGGCGATGCGGATCACCGGCAGGCCGATTTCCTTGGCCGAGCGATCAGCCCGCGCGATCTGCAGGCTCCGGCTGGAGGCTTTGAGGTAGGCCTCCCTGGCGTGTGCGATGCTGCCGCTCAGCACGTCGCCGTGCATGAAGATTACGGCGGTTTCCGCGCCGCGCGCATTCGCGCTGGGAAAGTAGCGTATGCAGCCTTTGGCGGCGCGGGCGGTGCTGCCGCCCATGGCGCCCCGCTCTGTCCACTGCGTTTCTACCCAGACGGCATCCTGCTTGGCCTGGCATTCCACCTGGGTCGTGGTGCCGGTGCCTGGGTTGATGACTTCGTCGAAGGGAAAGATTTCGTCGTCCGAGGCATGGGCTGCGCCAAGGCAGCTTGCAAGGAGTACGAGCGGAGCCAATGCGCGCATGATGTCCCTTTTCCTGGCCCGGGTCACAGCCCGGGACTGGGGCTTGCTCAGTAGCTGCCCGTTTGCGCCCGAGTCTAAAGTGAAGCGCCAACAAAAAAGCCGTCTTTCGACGGCTTTTTTGCTTTGCTGCAGCGCACCCTACAAAACGGCGGACGGTATTTTCGTTAGAAAGATGCCGTCCGGGCGATTTGCCTAATTGCTTAGGCGGCCTTTGCGGGGGCCAGTGCCAGGGCTTTCACCTTGGCGGACAGGCGGCTCTTGTCGCGCGCTGCCTTGTTCTTGTGGAAGATGCCCTTGTCGGAAACCGTGTCCACAATGCTTTGGGCCTTGGCGAACAGGTCCTTGGCTTTTTCTTTGTCACCGGCTGCAACGGCTTTTTCGACGTTTTTCACAGCGGTGCGGTATTTGGAGCGCAGCGAGGTGTTCGCGGCGTTGAGTTTGACGTCCTGGCGGACGCGTTTGCGGCCCGACGCAAGGCGCGGGTTCTTTTTCTTGGGTTTGGCGGTAGCCATATATGTATTCCTTTAATCCTGGGGAGGAGTCTGTGGATGTTGCAGCAAAGCCCACGATTATATACCCCCACGGTCGCTCACTGTGAGCCTGTGGCGGCTCCCTGCCCCTTGCACTGAGGAAGGGGCCGCCCGCCTGCGGCCCGGCAAAGCCGGCTCCGCGTCTCTAACTTGGTTTTACGCGGCTCGCTTCGCATCGCGCCTGGATTAGGCCGTCCTAGCGGCAAACTTTATCGGGTTCTTGGCTTTTGGCCGCATAAACTCCCGGGGTGTCATTATTCAAAGCCGCCTCCACCGTTTCCCTGCTGACCCTGGCCTCGCGCGTCACGGGCCTGGTCCGGGACCTGCTGATGGCCTCGGTGTTTGGCGTCAGCGCCATGACCGACGCCTTTAACGTCGCTTTCCGCATACCCAACCTGTTCCGGCGGGTGCTCGGCGAGGGGGCTTTCAGCCAGGCTTTTGTGCCGGTATTGGCGTCCTGCAAGGCAGAGCAAGGGGAAGAGGGCGCCAAACAGCTGATTGACCACGTTGCGACCCTGCTGACCTGGACGCTGGTCCTGCTGTGCGTGGCGGGCGTGCTGGCCGCGCCGCTGATGGTCTGGGCCATGGCCAGCGGCTTGAAGCCGCAGGGCTACCACGCCGCCGTGGTGATGACCCGGTGGATGTTTCCTTACATTGGTTTCATGTCGCTGGTCGCGCTGGCCGGCGGCATCCTCAACACCTGGAAGCGCTTTGCGGTGCCCGCCGCCTCGCCCGTGCTGCTGAATGTGGCGCTGATAGGCTCGATCACGCTGGGTGCGCCCTGGTTTGCCCGGCACGGCATAGAGCCGATCTATGCCCAGTGCGTGGGGGTGATGGTGGGCGGCATCCTGCAACTGGGCCTGCAACTGCCTGCGCTGCGCAGGCTGGGTTTGCTGCCGCGTATAGGCGCCAGCTTCGCGGCTTTGCGCAATGCGTGGAACGACCCGGGCACGCGCAAGGTGCTGGGCCTGATGCTGCCGGCCTTGCTGGGCGTGAGCGTCGCGCAGATTTCGCTGCTGATCAACACCCAGATCGCCTCGCACCTGGCCACCGGCAGCGTGAGCTGGATCACCTATGCCGACCGGCTCATGGAGTTTCCCACCGCCATGCTGGGTGTCGCTTTGGGCGTGGTGCTGATGCCGCAACTGGCCGCGGCGCGCGGCAGCCAGGATGAGGAACGCTACTCCGCCATGCTCGACTGGGGCCTGCGCCTGGTGGTTCTGCTGTCGGTACCCTGCGCCGTAGCCTTGCTGGCTTTCTCGCAGCCACTCGTCGCGGTGCTGTACCACTATGGCGCCTTCAGCGACCTGGACGTCCAGCGCACGACGGCCGCATTAAGCAGCTATGGCGTGGGGCTGATGGGCATCGTGGCCATCAAGGTGCTGGCCCCGGGGTTTTATGCCAGGCACGACATGCGCACACCCATGCAGATCGCCGTCTGTGTTCTGGTGCTCACGCAAGTGCTCAATTTCTTCCTGGTGCCCCGGCTGCAACATGCGGCCCTGACGCTTTCCATCGCCATCGGCGCGCTGGTCAACGCCTTGTGGCTGTTGCTGGGGCTGCTCAAGCGCGGAAGTTACAAACCGCTGCCCGGTTGGGGCAAGTTTGCATTGCAGGTGTGCGGCGCCAGCGCCTTGCTGGCCGCCTTTTTGCTGTGGGCCACCGGCGCGGTCAACTGGGTCGGCCTGAAAGGCCATAACCTGGAGCGTATCGGGTGGCTGGCGCTGGTGTTGCTGGCATCGGCCGTGCTGTATTTCGCGGCGCTGTGGGTGTCCGGCCTGAAGGTCACAAAGCTCCTGAAGCATTGACGGGCGGCGTGCCTGGGGCTCCGAGCGGCGTTTTCCGTATGCCTTTTTGCGCCGGTTTATGAGAAAGTAGGGGCCATGCAATTAAATCTGGCCGTACCGTCACCATTGCAATACTTCTCCAGCCTGGTGGAAAGCGACGAGCACTTTCCCCTCCTGGAGGCGGCCATCAGCCTGGCCCAGGACGAATACCCCGACCTCGACGTGCAGCAGGTGCTGGGCGATGTCGACCAGCTTCTGGCCCGCCTCAAGCGCCGCCTGCCCGCCGATGCTCCCGCCCTGCAGCGCTTGCGCGCACTGAACCAGTTCTTTTTCCACGACCTGAACTTCGGCGGCAACGTCAACGACTACTACGACCCCGACAACAGTTACCTCAACGCCGTGCTGCGCACGCGCCGCGGCATTCCCATCACGCTGGCCGTGCTGTGGCTGGAGTTGGCCCTGGGCCTGGGCCTCAATGCGCGCGGGGTCGCCTTTCCGGGGCACTTCATGGTCAAAGTCAACCTGCCCAAGGGCCAGGTGGTGATAGACCCGTTCAGCGGCCAGTCGCTGAGCCGTGAAGAATTATCCGAACGGCTCGAGCCTTTCCGGCAGCAGGGCAGCGGTGCGGGCGAAGACTTCGAGGTGCCCATGGGCCTGTACCTGCAGTCGGCGGCGCCGCGCGAGATCATCAGCCGCATGCTGCGCAACCTCAAGGAAATCCACAAGACCCAGGAAGACTGGCAGCGCCTGATTCCGGTGCAGGACCGGCTCATCGTGCTGCAGCCCGAAGCCTGGACCGAATACCGCGACCGCGGCCTGGCCTGGGCCGCCCACGGCGAGCCCGAGCGCGCGATGCTTGACCTGGAAATTTATCTGGCCAATGCCGAGGACGCGCTCGACATCGATGCGATGGCCGAGCGCCTGGCCCAACTGCGCCAGGGCCGCTACTGAGCTTGCGGGCTCATCTCTTTATTTTCTAGAGCAGCTCAATCTCACTGAGCGTGAGAAAGCAGCTCTCGCGTGTGATCGACACAAAATCCGCGAGCCAGGGCCTGGCCGAAGTCGTCGCTGTGCACGCTACGTAAAGCCGTCCCGTCAGGCCCTTCTTGCCCACAGGCCGCGCCGTCACATACCCCCGATCCAGGTAACTTTGCACCGCCCACTTCGGCAGGGTGGCGATGCCGCGGCCGCTGGCCACCAGTTGCAGCATGGCGATGGTGAGTTCGGTGGTGCGCCGGGTGGGTTTGATGCCGGCCGGCTCCAGCACCTGGCGCACGATGTCCAGCATTTCATCGGGCACGGGGTAGGTGATCAGGGTTTCGTTGGCGAAATCCTTCGCCGTGAGATGGGGCTTTGCGGCGAGGGCATGGCCATTGGCAAGCAGGGCCATGATTTCGAAACGGAACAGCGGGTGAAATTCCACCGCTTCGCTGGCGTCGGCCTCCGCCACGATGGCGATGTCGGCGCGGTCCTGCAGCACCAGGGCAATCGGATCGGGGTGAAAGCCGGAAACGATGTCGAGTTCGACCTCGGGCCAGCGTGTGCGAAAGGCGTCCATCGCGGGCATGAGCCAGTCAAAGCAGGTGTGGCATTCAACCGCGATGCGCAACTGGCCGGTGCGGCCGGTCGCCAGGCGGGCCACGTCGCGCTCGGCTTCTTCGATCTGCGGAATCACGGCGTCGGCCAGGGCCAGCAGGCGCTGGCCCGTGGTGCTGAACTGCGGTGGCACGGACTTGCGCTCGAACAGCGCGGCGCCGTAGCGGTCTTCGAGCAGCTTGACCTGGTGTGACAGTGCCGACTGGGTGAGGTTGAGCAACTGTGCGGCGCGCACCAGGCTGCCGCTGTCGCGCAGGGCCGTCAGGGTGCGCAGGTGGCGCAGTTCAAGAATCGATAGCGTCATGGTGAATTACGTGAATCAATTATTTTCATGTTGAAAGGCAATATCTTTCGTTTGAATAATAGTTGAATCCGGCGGACCATTGCGTTCTTTTATTGATTCATTGATTTCGCAATCGGGAGATAGCTTGCATGGTCCATACACACACCCTGGGTTTTCCGCGCATGGGCGCGCACCGGGAACTGAAATTCGCACTTGAAAAACACTGGCGCGGCGAGATAGACCTGCCGGCGCTGAAAGCCGTGGGCGCCGAGTTGCGCGAACGCCATTGGGCGTTGCAGAAGGACGCGGGGCTGGACTTCGTGACAGTGGGCGACTTCGCGTTTTACGACCATGTGGCCAACCACATCCAGATGCTGGGCTGCGAGCCGACGCGCTTTGGTTTTACCGGCCAGGAGCCCGCGCTGAACCGCTACTTCGCGATGGCGCGCGGCGTGAATGCGGGCGCGGGCCATACCCACAGTGCGGACTGCGGCTGCGCTGAAGGCAGCGCCGGCGGCGGCAGCTTCGCACTCGAAATGACCAAATGGTTTGACACCAACTACCACTACCTGGTGCCGGAGTTCGGCCCGGACACCCAATTCAGCCTGGCCTCGGAGCGCTTGTTTGAGGAGGTCGCCCAGGCCCAAGGTGCCGGCCATGCCGTCAAGGCGGTGCTGCTGGGGCCGCTGAGCTTTTTGTGGCTGGGCAAGGAAAAGGCACCGGGCTTCGACCGCTTCAGCCTGCTGGACACGCTCTTGCCCGTGTACGAACAAATCCTCGCGCGCCTCAAGGCCCAGGGCGTGGAGTGGGTGCAGATGGACGAACCGATCCTCGGCCTTGACTTGCCGCCCGTGTGGAGCCAGGCCTTTGAATCGAGCTATTGGCGGCTTTCGCGCAAAGGCGTCAAGCTCATGCTGGCCACCTATTTTTCCCCTTTGCAGGACAACCTGCGCATGGCCTGCCAACTGCCGGTCGCGGGCCTGCATGTGGATGCGGTGCGCGCCCCCGAAGAGCTGGTGGGCGTGGCCGACTGGCTGCCGAGCCACAAAGTGCTGTCGGTAGGCATCGTCGACGGCCGCAATATCTGGCGCACGGACCCGGATGCCGCCCTGGCCAGGCTGCGGCCGGTGGCCGAAAAACACCAGGGCGAGCTCTGGCTGGCGCCTTCGTGCTCGCTGCTGCACGTGCCTTACAGCCTGCAGGCCGAAGACAAGCTAGACACCGAACTCAAGTCCTGGCTGGCCTTCGCGGTGGAAAAGCTGTTTGAGTTGCGCATGCTGAAAGCCGCGCTGGAAGGCCGCGAAGAGTCCGTGAAAGCAGAGCTGACTGCCGCCCGCCTGGCCGCGCAGGCACGCCGCAGCAGCCCGCGCGTGCACCGCGCCACCGTGGCGGCGCGGCTGGCCCAGGCCGCCGCAGGCGCCGACCAGCGGCTTTCGCCTTTCAGCCAACGCCAGCAGGTGCAGCGCAAACGCTTTGCATTGCCGCTGTTCCCGACCACATCCATWGGCTCGTTCCCGCAGACCGCCGAGATACGCGCCGCGCGGGCAGCCTTCAAGCGAGGTGAAATCGGCAGGTCGGCGTACGCTGAAAAAATGCAGGCCGAGATCATGCTCGCGGTGCGCAAGCAGGAAGCCCTGGGCCTGGACGTGCTGGTGCACGGCGAAGCCGAGCGCAACGACATGGTCGAGTATTTCGGCGAGCAGCTCGACGGTTTTGCCTTCACGGCTAACGGCTGGGTGCAGTCCTACGGCTCACGCTGCGTGAAGCCGCCGGTGATTTACGGCGACGTGGCCCGCCCCGCAGCCATGACAGTGGCCTGGACGGTGTATGCGCAGAGCCTGAGCAAGCGGCCCATGAAGGGAATGCTGACCGGCCCCATCACCATCCTGCAATGGTCTTTTGTGCGCGACGACCAGCCGCGCAGCCTGACCGCCCAGCAGATCGCCTGGGCGATACGTGACGAGGTGGTGGACCTGGAGGGCGCGGGCATAGGCATCATCCAGATCGACGAGCCGGCGATACGTGAAGGCCTGCCGCTGCGCCGCGCCGGCTGGAAGCCTTACCTGGAATGGGCCACGCGTGCCTTTCGCATCAGCGCCAGCGGCGTGGCCGACGAAACGCAGATCCACACCCACATGTGCTACTCGGAATTCAACGACATCCTGCCGGAAATCGCGGCCATGGACGCCGATGTGATCACGATTGAAACCAGCCGCTCCGACATGGAGCTGCTGCGCGGCTTCGGCGACTTCAAGTATCCGAACGAGATAGGCCCCGGCGTCTACGACATCCATTCGCCGCGCGTGCCCACGGTGGACGAGATGGTGCGCTTGCTGCGCAAGGCGGCTGCGGTGATCCCGGCGGAGAACCTCTGGATCAACCCAGACTGCGGCTTGAAGACCCGCGGCTGGCCGGAGACCGAGGCGGCATTGGGCAATATGGTGCGCGCTGCGCGCGAAGTCCGGGAAGCACTCGCCACGGCTTGATGCCGGGGGCCGGTGGGGGGCTCAGGTGGCGCGCTTGAGGAACTGCGGGATCTGCAGGCCGTCGGGCGAATTCATGTTGCGCGACATGGCCGGCGTGCCGGCGGCCTGGACGGGTCGGACCACGGCGCGGGCCGTGCTCTGGGCGGACATCCGGGCGCCGTGCAGCAGCGATTCCTGCGCCGGCATCAGGCTGCCGGGCAGGGAACTGCCCAGACGTGAAGCTGTTTCCACTTTTTGTACAGGTGACGGGTTGAGCGGCCTGGCACCCAGGGTCGCGGCGACCGAAGGCCGGGGCGCGATCACTCGGGCCGGAGCTTTGGCCACTGTCCTTGCCTGCGCCTGCTCCGGGGTCGCATCGTTGGCTGCCTGCGGCGGGTACAGCGTGGGCCGGAGCCAGTTCAGTATGGGCTGCCACTGCGCGAGGTCAGTCGCGGCGGCGCTGGCCGGCAAGTCGAACATCGTCATGCCGCGTTCCAGGCTGCGCACATACAGCTGGGTTTCGCGCAGCGCGCCCAGAAAGGGCATGCCCAGGCCTTCCGACCATTCCTCCAAAACCTTGGCCGCGCTGGTGCGCCCATCTATGCGCATGCCGACAGTGGCGAGGCGGCAGCGGCCGCCGGCCACGCGCGGCAGCGCCATCAGGTCGGCATGGCACTGCGCCGCCGATTCGCGGTCGAACATGGAATTGCACACCGGCATGATGATGGCGTCGGCAAACATCACGACGCGCGCGAGTTCGAAACCGTGCATGCCGCCCGGCGTGTCGAGCACCACGTGCGTGATGCCCGTGGGTACGCGCAGCATGTTTTTCTGGTCCACCGCCCAGGGGGCGATGGCGGGCAGTTCGGCGGCGCGGCGCTTGAGCCAGCTGCGCGCCGACTGCTGGCGGTCCACGTCGCCCAGCATGACCGAGCTGCCATTGCGTGCGCACCACGCGGCGATGTGCGCGGCCAGTGTGCTTTTGCCACTGCCTCCCTTGCGGTTGACGACTGCGATGACCGGCATGCATGCTCCAAAGACGGACCAGAGGAACAGTTTGATACAGAAATAACAAAAAGTCCAGCGCAAGCCAATTGGCATCGGTCCCCGCAGCTAGGGTTTTTGTAGCGCAGCTGAGGAGGGCTCAGGCGCCTCCCTGAGCCAGCCCTTGAGCCAGCGGCAGAACACCCGGCCGGTTTCGGGAGATGTGCTGCGTGGGTTGATATACGCCGAATAGCTGGCGTCGCCGCGAACCACCACAGGGGATGCCCGCAGCAGGTGACCGCGGCGCAGCGGTTCGGCCACCAGCAGTTCGGGCACCACCAGGTGGCCCATGCCGCCCGTCGCTGCGGCTATCGCCAGGAAGTAGTGGTCGAAGCTGGCGCTGACATGGATGCCGGCCGCCTGAACGCCCAGCTGCGCGGACCAGGCGGCCAGCACATCGGGCCGCGACTGCGCCGCCAGAAACTGCCACTGGCTGATGGGCTGCTGCGCGAACTCGCGGCAGCGCGCGGGGGAAGCCACGCACACGATGTTTTCGGCGGCCAGCAGCCAGTGCTCGGCGCCGGCAATGGCCAGGTCGCGCGTGACCAGCACGTCGTAGCTGTCGCCCGCGTCCGGCGGCGAGAGCGAGGTCACCAGGTCCACCGCCACCGGGGCCTCGGGCTGGAAGCCGGGCAGGGCGGGAATCAGCGTGGTCATCGCAAAAGTGGGCAGCGAGGTACGCACGATGAGGCGGGCGCCGGCCTGACCTTGCGCCAGCTGGCGCGTGGCCAGCTCTATGGTCGACAGGGCTTCCTGCACCGTATCGAAGTACAGGCGCCCCGCATCGGTCAGGCGGACCGAAGTGCCGCTGCGCGTGAACAGGGGCTGCCCGAAGTAGCGCTCCAGCGTGGCGACATGGCGGCTGACGCCGCCCTGGCTCATGCCCAACACGCGGCCAGCGCGGCTGAAATTGAGCTGGCGCGCGGCTTCCACAAACACCCGCACCGCGTTGAGCGGCAGTGCCTGGAGACTCGAGTCATCTGTTTTGCTCATCATTGGTGCCCACTTTCCTCATGGTTTTGAGTTTTTCGATGAGGAGAATCAAGGATTATGACGGTTGGCCAGTTCATCGACTGATCATATTTACTCATTATTTGCCGCCAAAGGTTGTACCCTCCATGCCCCTTGTTTTGCATAGCTGCCCCGGTGGCACCCTGCTTCTGCCCGATGCTCTTTTGTGCGACCGCCGCGACGGCGGCCACCTGGTCGTCAACCCGCCGCGGTCGGTCTGGGAGCGCAGCGAACTGACGCCGCTGGAGCTGGCCCACTGGTCCTGCCTGGTGGCTGCCACGGGGCGCGCCATGCTGGACGTGCTGCCTACCCTGCATGAAGGCTGCCTCAACTACTGGGAGGCGGGCAACTGGGCGCTCAACGACCAGGCCCCGCCCGCCGGGCCCAAGAACGTGCAGGCGCATCGCCGCGTGCATCTGCATGTGCTGGGGCGCAACCGGCGGTCGGCGCATCCCGACTGGCGCTGGGGCGAGTCGCCCAAATTCCCGCGCTGGGAGGACATGGCGGCCTGGGCGTCGGGATTCGAGCCGCTCACCGCAGCGGAATGCGAGGCCGTGGCCGGGCGCGTCCAAATCCTGCTGGATAGCCGATTCCGCCTGCCCGAGACCGGTGCCGGCGCATCGGCATGAGCGCGCAGACGCTGGCGCTGGTGCTCGCGGGAGCGGTGTGCCACGCGCTCTGGAATATCGTGGCCAAGCGCGCGGCCGGCGGCCTGCTCTTTATATGGCTGTTCGGCTGCGTCAGCATGGTGGCGGCGGCGCCGGTGGCCTTGCTCGCATGGCACCAACACCCCCAGGCCTTTGACGGCTGGATGTGGCTGGCGGCCCTGACCAGCGCACTGCTGCACCTGGTGTATTCGCTGGCGCTGCAAAAAGGCTACCGCGTGGCCGATTTCGCCGTGGTCTATCCCATGGCCAGGGGCACCGGGCCGCTGCTCGCGGTGCTGGGGGCTGTGGCCTTGCTCGGCGAGCTGCCCAGCGTACTGGGCTGGCTGGGCGTGGCCCTGGTGCTGGCGGGCGTCTTCATGACCTCCGGTGGCGCGGCGGGCATCGCCGGCAGCGGGGATGCGCGGCGGCGGCGCGGGGTGCTCTGGGGCGGGCTGACCGGCCTGTGCATTGCCGGCTACACCGTGGTCGACGGCTGGGCGGTGAAGTCCCTGGGCATGGCGCCGGTGCTGTTTTATGCCGCAGGCCTTGGTTTTCGCACGGTGCTGCTCGCGCCCTGGGTGTTGCCGCGGCGCGCCTTGCTGGCCGCGCAATGGCGGCAGTACCGCACGGCCATCTTGTTGATCGGCCTGCTCTCACCGTTGGCTTATTGCCTGGTGTTGTTCGCCGTGCAGTCCGCGCCGCTCAGCTACGTGGCCCCGGTGCGCGAGATGTCCATGCTGATAGGCACGCTGGTGGGTGCCCGGCTGCTCAAGGAATCCCTCAAGCCTTCGCAGGTGCTGGGCGCGGCGCTGATGCTGCTGGGTGTGGCGGGACTGGCGCTGGCTTGATCCGGCGGGGATCAGGCGGCCACAGGTAGCCGCAGTGACTTGCGCCAGATGCCCAGCAGCGCCAGCGCCGCCAGGCTGAACACGGCGCCCGCGGCAAAGGTGGCCGGCGCGCCCAACTGGTCCCAGAGCACGCCGGCCAGGGTGCTGGCCGCCAGTAGCGCCAGGCCGCTGGCCAGGTTGAAGAAACCGAAAGCCGTCCCACGCAGGTCGGCCGGTGCCGTTTCGGCCACCATGGTGGCGAGCAGGCCTTGGGTCATGGCCATGTGAAGGCCCCACAGCGCGATGCCCACGCCCGCAGTGCCCCAGTGGCTGCCGGCGGCCAGCAGCAGGTCGGCCGCCACCAGCACCCCGAGGCCCCAGGCCAGCAAGGCGCTGTGGCTCATGCGGTCGGCCAGCTTGCCGAAAGGGTAGGCACCCAGGGAATAGACCGCGTTCATGGCCACCAGCACCAGCACCAGCGGCGCGTAGGCTACCGGCAGGCCGCCCTGCATGGCGCGCAGCAGCAAAAAGGCCTCGCTGAAACGCGCCAGCATGAAGACCGCGCCCAGCACCGCCACGCGCCAGTAGGGCGCACCCAGGCGCTTGAGGTTGGCGCGGCTGATGGGATTCAGGCGCGGGGCGCCCGGGGCGCGTTCGCGCTCTGGCTCTCGTACGCCGAACAGCAGCAGCGCCACCGCCAGGAAACCAGGAATGACGGCGACCCAGAACACCGCGCGGAAGTCGTTGGCCCACAGCAGCATCAGGCCCATGGCCAGCAGCGGCCCGACAAAGGCACCCACGGTGTCCAGCGACTGGCGCAGCCCGAAGGCCGCACCGCGCATGCCGGGCGGGGCAAGGTCAGCCACCATGGCGTCGCGCGGCGCGCCGCGCAGGCCCTTGCCTACGCGATCCAGCAGGCGGGCGCCGAGCACCAGCCCTGTGGTCGCGGCCAGCGCGAACAGCGGTTTGGAGGCCGCCCCCAGGCCGTAACCCAGCAGCGCCAGCGGTTTGCGTTTGCCCCAGTAGTCGCTGAGCACACCCGAGAACACCTTGACGATGAGGGCCGTGGCCTCGGCCAGGCCCTCGATGAGGCCGACGGCCCACAGGCTGGTGCCCAGCACCGTGACCATGAAGACGGGCAGCAGGCTGTGGATCATCTCGGAGGAGATGTCCATCAGCAGGCTGACAAAGCCCAGTGCCCAGATGGCCGCGGGAAGGCGGCGGGGAGGGCTTGCGGGGGGCGGGGCAGGTTGCGGCATGGGTGTCTGGCTTGCCGCGCCGAGGTATTTAGCCGACGGTGACGGCGGCGCCCTCGCCCTTGGCGGCGATCACGCCGATCTCATACACCTGCTCGCCTGCGTCGCGCAGGGTCTTGGCCGTGGCTTGCGCGTTGGCGGCGTCCACCACCACCACCATGCCGATGCCGTTGTTGAAGGTGCGGTTCATCTCGAAGTCGTCAATGCCGGCGGTTTTTTGCAGCCAGGCAAACAGCTCGGTTTGCGGCCAGCTGCCCTTTTTGAGGTGGGCGGCCGTGCCTTCGGGCAGCACGCGGGGAATGTTCTCCAGCAGGCCGCCGCCGGTGATGTGGGCCAGCGCCTTGATCGGGTGGGCGGCCAGGGCGGCCAGCACGTTCTTGACGTAAAGGCGGGTGGGCTCCATCAGGGCCTGCTTGAAGGGTTTGCCGTCCAGCGTGGCGGGTGCCTTGCCGGCAGCGCGCTCTATGCACTTGCGCACCAGGCTGAAACCGTTGGAGTGCACGCCGCTGCTGGCCAGGCCCAGCACCACGTCGCCGGCTTTGACGTCCTTGCCGGTCAGGATTTTCGATTTTTCGACCGCGCCCACGGCAAAGCCGGCCAGGTCGTATTCGCCGGCGGGGTACATGCCGGGCATTTCGGCGGTTTCGCCGCCTATCAATGCGCAGCCGCTGAGTTCGCAGCCCTTGGCGATGCCGCCAACCACGCTTGCCGCCGTGTCGACGTCGAGCTTGCCGCAGGCGAAGTAGTCGAGGAAAAACAGCGGCTCGGCGCCTTGCACCAGCACGTCGTTGACGCTCATGGCCACCAGGTCTATGCCCACGGTGTCGTGCATATTCCACTCAAAGGCCAGCTTGAGCTTGGTGCCCACGCCGTCGGTGCCGCTGACCAGCACGGGCTCCTTGTAGCGTTTGGGCACTTCGAACAGCGCGCCGAAGCCGCCTATGCCGGCCAGCACGCCTTCGCGCATGGTTTTTTTGGCCAGGGGCTTGATGCGCTCGACCAGTGCGTCGCCCGCGTCGATGTCGACGCCCGCGTCTTTGTAGCTCAGGGGGGAAGGGGAGGAGGTGGTCATGGTGTCGGCTTTGCTACGGGTAGGGGCGGTAAGGGCGGTAGGGGGGCGAATGAGGGGCTGGAAGCCGGGTTTGCGACGCTGGAAGGGCCTGCAAGCCCGATAGAATTCAGCCTGAGATTCTAAAGGCTACCCATCCGGCCGCTTAGAACAGGTTCTCAGGCCCTTCCCGGGCTTCCTCCGGCCAGCTCAACCCAAGGCTTTATGCAATTCACCACCGCCCAAAAACGCGCCGCCGCCTGGTGCCTGATCGCTGGACTGGTCGTCCTCGCGCTGTGGCTGCTCGGGCCGGTGCTCACGCCCTTTGTGGTGGCCGCCGTGCTGGCCTATGCGCTGACGCCGCTGGTCAACCGGCTGGACGCCATGGGCAAGGGCCGCATGCCGCGCGTGGTGGCGGTGATCATCGTCGAATTTCTCTTCATCGTGGTGCTGCTGAGCCTGTTCTTGCTGATCGTGCCCATCATGGCCAAGGAACTGCCGGTGCTGCGCGAACAGGTGCCGCTGCTGGCGGACCGGCTCAACACCAGCCTGGCGCCCTGGCTCGCGCAGTTCGGCATCCATGTGGCGCTGGACGTGGGCAGCATCAAGGCCTTTGTGCTCAAGTACCTCAACGCCAACTTCGAGGACCTGTTCGGTTCGCTGATGTCCTCGCTCAAGCTGGGCGGCAGCGTGGCGCTGGCCGTTGTCGGCAATGCCGTGCTGATTCCGGTGGCGCTGTTTTACCTGCTGATGGACTGGGACAAGTTTGTCGCCCGCGTGCTCGAACTGGTGCCTCCCCATCTGCGCGGCGGCTTCGACAGCTTCACCGAAGAGGCCGACGCGGTGCTGGGCCAGTATTTGCGCGGCCAGTTGCTGGTCATGCTGATCATGGCGGTGTTTTATGCCGTGGGCCTGGCCCTGTTCGGCCTGGATCTGGCCGTGCCGATCGGCGTTTTCACCGGCCTGGCGATGTTCATCCCTTACCTCGGCTTCGGCCTGGGCCTGATACTTGCCGTGCTGGCCGGCCTGCTCGAATTTGCCTCGCTCAAGGCGCTGGTCATGGTGGCCGTGGTCTACGGCATAGGCCAGCTGGTGGAAAGCCTGTACTTCACGCCACGCCTGGTCGGCGAGCGCATAGGCCTGCACCCGCTGGCGGTGATTTTTGCCCTGCTGGCTTTCGGCCAGGTGTTCGGGTTTGTCGGCGTGCTGATAGCCTTGCCGGCCAGCGCCGTGCTGCTGGTGGGTATACGCCGCATCAAGGCCAGTTATATGTCCAGCCGGCTTTACAAGGCTGGGCCGGGATAGACGCATGGCGGGTATGAAACAGATTGCGCTGGACATCGGGCTGGCTTCGGCCCCCTCGTTCGCCAATTTTTTCGGCGGGCCGAATGAGGCCGCGCTCAAGCACCTGGAGCTGTGGGCCGGCAACACGCTGCGCTCGCCGGTGCCCACCTACCTCTGGGGTGAGGCCGCCAGCGGCAAGACGCATTTGCTCAAAGCCGTGCGCGAGGCGCTGCGCGAGCAGGGCGCCTCCAGCGGCTGGATGGACGCGTCCCTGCTGGAGCCGCCCGAGTTCAACGAAGCCTGGGCGGCCGTCATCCTCGACGACTGCCATCTCTACACCGCGGTGCAGCAGCAGGCGGCCTTCAACTGGTTTGTCAACGCGCTCAGCGCGCCCGACGGCCGGCCGCGCTGGGTGCTGGCCGCCGGCAACGTGCCGCCCGCCGACCTGGCGCTGCGCGAGGATTTGCGCACCCGCCTGGGCTGGGGCCATGTGTTTGCCCTGCAGGCCCTGACCGAACCCGAGCGGCGCGCCGTGCTGCGGCGCGAGGCCGATGCGCGCGGCGTGTTCCTGAGCGACGAGGCCATGGATTTCATGCTGACCCGCTTTTCGCGCGACCTCGGCAGCCTCATGCAACTGCTGGACCAGCTCGACGGCTACGCCCTGCAAACCAAGCGCGCCATCACCATCCCCCTGATCAAGTCCATGCTGGAGAGTGAATGACGGTCAAGAAAAAGATTGCGTTGTTCGACCTGGATCACACCTTGATCCCCATCGATTCGGATTACGAGTGGGGCGAATTCACGATTGCGCTTGGCTGGTGCGACAGCACCGAGTTCAAGCGGCGCAATGCCGAATTCTTCGAGCACTATCGCGCAGGCACGCTGGACATCCACGACTACGTGCGCTTCGCTACCCAGGCCATCCGTGAGCAGGGGGCTGCCAATTCGGCCGCCGCCCATGCCCGCTTCATGCGTGAGGTGGTGCAAAAAGCCATCACCCCCCAGGCGCAGGCGCTGGTGGACAGGCACCGCGCGGCAGGCGATGAACTGGTCATCGTCACCGCCACCAACGAATTCGTCACGCGGCCCATCGCCGACGCTTTTGATGTGAAGGAGCTGATTGCGGTCGAGCTTGAACGCGACGCGCAAGGCTGGGTGACCGGCGAGATCAAGGGCACGCCTTCGGCCCGCGAAGGCAAGGTCACGCGCGTGGAACAATGGCTGACGGCCCGCGGCTTGGCCTGGGGCGATGTGGAAACCACGTTTTATACCGATTCCCTCAACGACCTGGCCCTGATGGAGAAGGCGACGCACCCCGTCGCGACCAACCCGGACGAGCGCCTGCGGGGGCTCGCGGCGGAGCGCGGATGGCGCATACTTGAGCTGTTTATCTAGTATTTCATGATCAAAAAATTCATCGACAAACTGTTCGGCAAGTCCGACAGCACGGAACCCGGCGTCAAGCGGGTCAAAAAATCCCCCTTCGGGCAGCGCCAGGACGTAGGCGTCAAGGAACACGGCATCGACGTCAAGTTGGTGGACGACCGCGCCATGGACGTGGTGCACACGCTCAAGGATGCCGGTTATGAGGCCTACATCGTCGGCGGCGCGGTGCGCGACCYGCTGGTGGGCCTGCGCCCCAAGGATTTCGACGTCGCCACCGACGCCACGCCCGAGCAGGTCAAGTCCCTGTTCCGCCGCGCTTTCATCATTGGCCGGCGCTTTCGCATCGTGCACGTCATCTACGGCCGCGGGCGCGAGCATGAAGTCATCGAAGTCTCGACCTTCCGCGCCCACCTTGACAGCAGCCTGGCCGAGCAGGTTGGCGGCAACGAGCGCACCAGCAAGAGCGAGCTCGCCGGCATGAAGCACGCGGTGGACGCCTCAGGCCGGGTGCTGCGCGACAACGTCTGGGGCCCCATCGAGCAGGATGCCGCGCGCCGCGACTTCACCATCAACGCGATGTACTACGACCCCGAAACGCAGGTGGTGGTCGACTATCACAACGGCATCAAGGACGCCAAGAAGAAAATCATCCGCATGATAGGCAGCCCGGCCGTGCGCTACCGCGAAGACCCGGTGCGCATCATCCGCGCCGTGCGCTTTGCGGCCAAGCTCAGCGCGCTGGGCTTCAAGTTCGAAGACAAGACCGTGGCCCCGCTGCGCGAGATGAAAGGCCTGCTGGCCGACGTGCCGCAGTCGCGCCTGTTCGACGAAATGCTCAAGCTGCTGCAGACCGGCCATGCGCTGGCCAGCATCGCGCAGCTCAAGTTCCTGGGCCTGGGCACCGGCATTTATCCGCTGCTCGACGTGGTGGTCGAAAACGCCGACGAGCCTTTCCTCAAACTCGCCTTGCAAGATACCGACCGCCGCGTAGGAGAAGGCAAGCCGGTAGCGCCCAGCTTTTTGCTGTCCTGCGTGCTGTGGTCCGACGTGCGCGAAGGCTGGGAGCAGCGCAAGAAGCGCGGCGAGCACCTCATGCCCGCGCTGCAGGATGCGATTGACGATGCCTTCAACGCCAAGATCGGCGACGTCTCGGGCCGCGGCAAGCTGGGCACCGACATGCGCGAGATCTGGACCATGCAGCCGCGCTTTGAAAAGCGCACGGGCAGTGCCCCCTATTCGCTGCTGGACCAGCCGCGTTTCCGCGCCGGCTTCGACTTCCTGCGCCTGCGCGCGCAGACCGGCGAGATCGACATGGAACTGGCCGAGTGGTGGGAAAAATTCAGCACCGCCTATGACGACGAACGCCACGCGATGATCGAGGAAGCGCGCCGCGAGTTGCAGAGCAAGCCGCAGGCGCCGCGGGTGCGCGTGAAACGCCCGGATGCCCCGGCCCCTCTTGCCTCCCGCAACCAGGAAGGCCGCGATCCGGATGACCAAGGCGCGGATGATGATGAGCGCACGGGCACAGACGTGCAGGGCGACATGCCCCCCGCCAAAAAGCGCCGCCGCCGCCGCAAGCCCCGTGCGGGCGGTGCCGGGGCCGCGGCCGCCGATGGTGGCGCCCCCGGCGGCGACGCACAGTCCTGAGCCATGGCGACCGTCAGCGCTTATATTGCGCTGGGTGCTAATTTGGGAGATGCGGCAGCTGCCTTGCGGCATGCTGTCAAAGCGATTGCACAGTTGCCGCAGACCCAGTTGGTAAAGGCTTCGAGCATCTACAAAACCGCGCCGCTCGTGTCGGGAGGTGGCCAAGCTCCCACGATTGACCCGGCCCAGCTTGGCGACTACCTCAACGCGGTGGTGAAAGTTGAAACCGGCTTAAGCGCTCCCGCATTGCTGCAAAGCCTGCAACACATAGAGCAAGCCGCGGGCCGCGAAAGGCCTTACCCAAACGCACCGCGCACATTGGATCTGGATTTGCTGCTGTACGGCAGTGCCAGCATCGAGTCAGCGCGCCTGATGGTGCCGCATCCACGCATGTGGGAGCGCGCTTTTGTGCTGGTACCGCTTGTTGAAATTGAGCCTGGCCTGGTCAGCGATTTGCAACTGGAAGCAGTTAAAGATCAGCGGATTGAGAAGCTTTCAGGTCTGTAGCGTGCTCGACAGATTCACGATTCATCAGCCATGGCAGATTCAATCAACGATTCGCTCAAACGCGGAATGAACCTATGGTTGCTACGCGGAATTGGCGCGCTTGCACTGGTGGGTGGCATGCCATTCGTCGCCTTGGCCGGTATTGCTGTGGTCAGATTGAGCTCAAGGATTTTGGCTGAGCCTGTTTTTGTCCTGGCGGTGCTGGCTGTACCAGCATTGATAGCAGCATTCTTGCTGTCTGTCGGCTGGCGCCTGTTGCTCAATCGACCAAACAGGTATCAATCGTTGCTGCATCCTGTTGCGTGGTGGGTGATCGCAATTCTGTTGATGGCTATGGGCTCCCTGCTAGCGTTCATGCTCGTTTCTGAGAAACGGTATGAGGGTCTTGGCGTCGCTGTCTTCGCGGTACTTTTTGGGTTGGCCTCGGCACTGATCGGTGTGCGAACAGCACGAGGTACCTGGGCGGTGGACAAAGCAACCCTATCGAGTGCAGTGGGCATGAACTCCTGGTCCTTGAAGATTGCGACAGTGCAAGGTGCCCCGTTACGCATTCATTGGTCTTTGCCGGTGGGTGGTTTGATGCTTTCAATCTTTTCAGGGTTCAGGCTGACCGAGTGGTTCTACTACTGCCTCGCATTCTTGGCTCTCATTTCAATTCACGAGCTAGGTCATTTTGCCGCCGCGCGATTGCTTGGCCTCAAAGTGTTCTCTGTTGATATTTCTGGCTTGGGTGGTCAATGCAATGTTCAGGCCCCACGCGGAATTCGGGACACTCTGTTGGTGTTCTCAGCGGGCCTGCTGGCTCAATGCGCCTTGTTTCTGCTGACATTGCTGTACACCGCAATTTTTGGTTGGCCCACCAGCGCGTTTGGCAAGTGCGTGGTCTATACATTCACCACCTACAACGTTTTCCTGTTTGTGCTGAATCTGATTCCCGGCAAAACTTTTAGCGGCCTTTCGACCGATGGAAATATCATTTGGAAGGTGATTCTCCATGCCACAAAAGGCACGCCTCACCCGTTCCCAGATCCCATTGCGGCAACCCGTGTCTTTCCCGCAGAAACAAGCTTGTTGGCGTTGGATGATTTTTCGACGCCTGGCTTTACCACGGGTGTCGAGATACTGAATGACAGCAAGACACCTATGGAATTCGTCGTCACGACCCTCATGCAGCAACTGCAGCTGGACCGGGAAAAAGCGATCATCTTGATGTTGGAGATTCACAAGAATGGTGGCGCTTTGGTGCCGACAGCCGGATTGGACAGGGCTGAGGCCATTGCGGCGGCTGTCACCGAGGCGGCTCGCGATCAAGGTCATCAATTCGTGTGCCGGGCTGTGGAGGTTCGGCCTTGCCAGGAGCCGCCACACGGCAATGGCAAGTGAGTGATGTTCAGCCGTGAAGCAGGCGTCGGCTAGGGAGCCAGCCGCTCCCGCAGCCACCCGCCGCCATCCTGCAGCGTGTACCGCAACCGGTCATGCAACCGGCTTTTGCGCCCCTGCCAGAACTGCCAGTTGTCGGGCTTGAGGCGGTAGCCGCCCCAATGCGGTGGGCGCGGAGGCTGCAGCAAAAACTTCGCGCCGTATTTGGCCGCGTTGGCCACCAGCATGCCGCGTCCTGCAATTACCTCGCTTTGCGGGCTGGCCCAGGCGCCTATGCGGGAATCCAGCGGCCGGGTGTTGAAGTAGGCGTCGCTTTCCTCGGCGGAGACTTTTTCGACCACGCCCTCTATGCGCACCACGCGCTCAAGCTCCACCCAGTGGAACTGCAGCGCGGCGTAGGGGTTGCCGGCCAGTTCCTTGCCCTTGCGGCTGTCATAGTTGGTGAACCAGGTGATGCCGCGCTCGTCATAGCCCTTGATCAGCACGATGCGGGTGGAGGGGCGCAGGTTGCTGGCCACGGTGGCCAGGGTCATGGCATTGGGCTCGGGCACCTCGGCGGCGATGGCTTCCTGCAGCCATTGCTCGAATTGTTTGAGCGGGTCCGCCTGYGAGGCGTCTTCGTTGAGTTCGGCGCGCTCGTAGCTTTTGCGCAGATCGGCGATGGAGGAGGTGGGCTGGCTCATGCCCTTGATTGTGCCCGCTGGCGCCATGCCCTTGCCGGCAGCCGGCCCTTGCCGCGCGTGAATGCTGCGTTGTCGAGGGTGCGCTTGCTGCCGAATTAATATTCGCTTATATTTCCAGCTTCCCATGAAGCCCAAAGACGACGAAAAGCAGCGTGCGATCGCCGAAGCCACCTTCAACCTGGTGGCCCAGACCGGCCTGAGCGGCCTGACCATGGCCGACATCGCCCGCACGGCCGGCATCGCCACCAGCACGCTGTACGTCTATTACCCGTCCAAGGACGAACTGATCAGCCAGCTCTATGAAGAGGCCAAGACCGCGACCATGCTGCGCCTGATGGACGGCGTGGTCCCCGGCACCCCCTTGCGCAGCCGGGTGCGCCGCATCTGGGGCAACCTGCTGCGGCACCGGCTGGAGCGCTACGCCGAGGTGGTGTTCCAGGAGCAGTACTACAACTCCCCCTGGTTCACGCAGGGCAACCGCGAGCTGTCGACCCGCCTGGCGGCGAGCTTCCTGGCGCTGATGGAAGAGGGCCAGCAGCAGGAGATTTTTAAACCCGTGCCGCTGCCGCTGCTGACGGCCAGCGTGGTGGGTTCGGTGCGGGAAACCGCCAACCTGATACGCACCCAGGTGCTGCCCGACGACGAGGCCGTGCACCAGGCGGCCTTCAGCCTGTGCTGGGACGCCATCAAGGCCTGATCGCTGAATCGCCCCGAAAAGGCAATACCCCCTGATATCAGTAGGCCAAGTTATTTTGATAAAAAACCCTTCTTTAAGCGAATATATATTCGATAAGTAGTTTTCTCATTTCTCCGCTGACTGCTTTCCTGCTTCTCTTCACCGCTTTTTGCCCACTAACAACAACCTCAAGGAGTTCCACGATGCCCACCCTCAACATCAACGGCAAGGACACCGCCGTCAACGCCGATGAGTCCACCCCCATCCTCTGGGCCCTGCGCGACACGCTGGGCATGACCGGCACCAAGTTCGGCTGCGGCGCGGCGCTGTGCGGCGCCTGCACCGTGCACCTCAACGGCGCGCCCATACGCTCGTGCATCACGCCGATTTCGGCCGCCGCCGGCCAGAAAATCACCACCATTGAAGCCGTGGCCACCGACCGCGTCGGGAAGGCGGTGCAGGACGCCTGGGTCAAACACGACGTGGCGCAGTGTGGCTATTGCCAGAGCGGCCAGGTGATGAGCGCCACCGCCTTGCTCAAGTCCAACGCCAAACCCAGCGACGCCGACATCGACGGCGCCATGGCAGGCAACATCTGCCGCTGCGGTACGTACGTGCGCATACGCGCCGCCATCAAAGACGCAGCCCAAACCCTGGCTTGAAGGAGAACATCATGTATTCGAATTCCACAGACACCCCCAGCATCGCCAGCCAGCTCCCCAAAGGCCTGCAGGCCCTGATGCACAAGGCGCAGGACGCCGCGCAAGGCATCGCCGACGCGGCCCTGCAGCGACGCAACTTCCTCAAGGTCGCGACCGCCAGCGGCTTTGCGATGGGCGCCTTTCCGTTGCTCTCGCAGGCGCAAACCATGGCGACGGCCGGCGCGCCCGCCGCGTCCAGCCTCAAGCCAACCCAGCAGCCCTCGGCCTTTGTGCGCATCGACAAGGACGGCACGGTGACCGTCACCATCAATCGCCTGGACTTCGGCCAGGGCGTGCAGACCGGCCTGCCCATGATCCTGGCCGAGGAGCTGGACGCCGACTGGGCCCTGGTCAAAAGCCAGCACGGCAATGCCGACCCAGCCTATGTGGACCCGGCTTTCGGCATGCACCTTACGGGCGGTTCGGGCTCGATCAAGAACTCCTACACGCAGTACCGCGAATTGGGCGCGCGCACCCGCGCCATGCTGGTGTCCGCCGCCGCCGCGCAATGGGGCGTGGACGCGGGCAGCCTGCGCACCCAGCAAGGCGTGGTCATCGGCCCCGGCGGCAAGCGCCTGACGTATGGCGAACTCGCCGAGGCGGCGATGAGGCAGCCGGTGCCCGAGGCGGTCACGCTCAAGGACCCGAAACAGTTCCGCATCATCGGCAAGCCCACGGGCCGGCTCGATGCACGCGCCAAATCCAGCGGCGGCCAAAGCTATGGCATCGACGTGCGCCTGCCCGGCATGCTGACGGCGGTGGTGGCGCATCCGCCGGTGTTTGCCGGCAAGCTCAAGTCGCTGGACGACACGGCGGCCAAAGCGGTGCCCGGCGTGAAGGCTGTGCTGCGCGTGCCGCTGGACCGCGGCGGCGAGGGTGTGGCCGTGGTGGCTGAGGGTTACTGGGCCGCCAAGCAAGGCCGCGATGCGCTCAAGGCCGAGTGGGACACCAGCGGTGTCGAGAAAGTCGACAGCGCGCAGCAACTGGCGAGCTACCGCGCGCTGGCGCAGAAGACCGGCGCGCTCAAGTACAAGGACGACATCGGCAAGCTGGCAACGGCTCCCAAGAAGATCAGCGCCGAGTTTGTGTTTCCCTACCTGGCCCACGCACCCATGGAGCCGCTCAATTGCACCGTGCAGCTCAGCGGCCAGGGCTCGGACGCGAAAGCCGAACTCTGGCTGGGCACGCAGATGCCGGGCCTGGACACGATGGCCGCGTCCAAGGCCCTGGGCGTGGCGCCGCAAAACGTCAAGATGAATGTGCAGATGGCCGGCGGCGGTTTCGGCCGCCGTGCGATTCCGACCAGCGATTACGTGGTCGAGGCCTGCAATGTCGCAAAGGCCGCGCGCGGCGCCGGGTTGACGGCCGCGGTGCGCACGCTGTGGAGCCGCGAGGACGACATCAAGGGCGGCTACTACCGTCCCATGCATGTGCACCGCGCCGAAATCGGCTTTGACGAAAAGGGCGAAATCCTGGGCTGGGACCACGTCATCGTCGGCCAGTCCATTCTCGCCGGCTCGCCGTTTGAAGCCTTCATGGTCAAGGACGGCGTGGACGGCACCATGGTTGAAGGCATGAAAGAGCCTTACGACATTCCGATGCGCCTGTCGGTACACCATCCCAAGCTCAATGTGCCGGTGCTCTGGTGGCGCAGCGTGGGCTCCACGCACACCGCCTACGTCATGGAAACCCTGATCGACGAGGTTGCACGCGGCAGTGGGCAGGACCCGGTGGCCTACCGCATGAAGCAGTTCGGCAGCAAGCACCCGCGCCATGCGGCAGCGCTGCAACTGGCGGTCGACAAGTCCGGCTACGGCAAACGCACACTGGTCCCAGGCCGCGCCTGGGGCGTGGCGGTGCACGAGTCCTTCAATACCGTGGTGGCCTATGTGGTCGAAGCCTCGGTCAAGGACAACACGCCGGTGCTGCACGGCATCACCACGGGCGTGCACTGCAACCTTGCGATCAACCCGACCAGCATCGAAGCGCAGGTGCAGGGCGCGGCGCTTATGGGCTTGTCCATGTGCCTGCCGGGTGCGGCCATCACGCTGAAAGACGGTGTGGTGGAGCAAAGCAACTTTGGTGACTTCCCGGTGCCGCGCATCACCGACATGCCCACGGTGGCCGTGTTCATCGTGCCCAGTGCCGATGCGCCCACCGGCCTGGGCGAGCCCGGCCTGCCGCCGCTGGCGCCGGCTTTTGCCAACGCCATCGCCAAGCTCACGGGCAAACCGGCACCGCGCGAGCTGCCCTTCAAGCTGGCGTGATGGGTAAGGGCGCGCCCACGGTGCTGGTGCTGGCCTCGGGGCGGGGCGAGCGCTTTGCCGCCTCCGGCGGCGGCACGCACAAGCTGCAGGCCTTGCTGGCCGGCAAGCCGGTGCTGGGGCGCACGCTGGAGGCCGTGGCCGCCAGCGGCCTGCCCTGGCACCTTGAAGATGCGGGACACCCCGGCATGGGCGACAGCATCGCGGCCGCCGTGCGCGCCACGCCTGACGCCTCGGGCTGGCTGGTATTGCCGGGGGATTTGCCGCTGGTGCAGGCCGCCACGCTGTTGGCTGTGGCCGATGCGTTAGCCCGGCATGTGGTGGCGGTGCCCATGTTCAAGGGCGTGCGTGGCCATCCGGTCGGGTTTTCGGCCGCTTGCCGCGATGCGCTGCAGGCGTTGACGGGAAGCCGGGGTGCGTCCCCGGTGGTACAGGCGCAGGCCGCGCTGAATGCCGTCGGCTTTATCGACGTTCTCGATGAGGGCGCGGTCACCGACATCGACACGCTGCAGGATCTGCAGCGCGCCGAAGCGCTACTCGCGCAACGCTGAGTCTTTTAGACCAGCGCGATCACCGCGCAGGCCAGCCGCGGGCCGGAATTGCCGGTGGGCTGGGTTTTGAAGTCGTCCGGGTCGCGGTGCACGATCAGGCCCTTGCCCACGATGTTGTTCATGCCGCTGCCGATGGCAATGGTTTTGGATTCAAAGCTGAATTTCGCGACGCCGGATGCGTCGGCCTTGAGGCTGGGCAGGTCGCCGCTGTGGTGGACCATGTCCGAGTGGCTGCCGTGCGGCTGGCCGCCGGGGTTGAAGTGGCCGCCGGCGCTCATGCCGTCGCCGCTGGAGCAATCGCCTTTTTCATGCACATGAAAGCCGTGCTCGGCATTGGGCTTGAGGCCGCGGATCTCGCCCGAGACCAGCACCTTGTCGCCGCTTTGTGTGAAGTTGACCGTGCCGGTGGCGTTGTTGCCGGTGGTGCTTTGCAGCTGGGCCACGGCGCGCGGGCCGCTCATGGTGGATGCGCAGGCGCTGAGCACAAGGGCGGCGGCAAGCGGTGCCAGACGGTAGTTCATGGTGTGGTCTCCTCAAGCGTTGGTCGGTAATGAAAGAGGCCAACTGTAGGCCGCATGGCCCGCGCTGGCAAGGACGAAACCGTTCCTAGCCGTTAACCAGCGCCAGCAGCTTGCCCAGCGCATGGTCGTGAATACCCAGGGTTTTCAGCTTGTCATACGTCAGTTGCGCGTATTCGCGCGTGGTGCCGTAGCGTCCGCAGGAATCCGAAAAAATCCGCCGGTACACGTCTTCGCTGAGCACGCCGGTGTGGCTGGGGCTGCGTTTGGACAGCGTGAAGGCCAGGGCGCGCACATCGCCTTGCGCGGTCTGGCATTGCAACCATTTGGGGTCGTACACGCCGTTGGGCATCTCGCGCGCCCACAGGGCGGGCAGGGCGCCGGCCACCTGCGCGCGCGGGATGCGAAAAGCCATGCCCTTGCAACTGCCGCCGTGCAGCAGGCCGAAGACCAGGCCCGGGCATTCCGGCGTGCCGCGGTTCACGCGGCTCCACATCTTGAGCGCGCGGTGGTAGCCGTGGATGGTGGCGAAGCGCTCTTCCGCATGCTCAAACTCCGGCCGCCAGATCAGGGAGGCGTAAGCGAATATCCACAGGTCACTCTTGCCGCCCCATTCGCGCATGACGGTTTCCAGCATGTGATCCGGGTTGCGTGAAACGGAAATGGCGCTTGGGGCCGCTTGCTTGGCTGAATTTTCCACAGCCGCACTTTACAATGGGCTGAGTTTTTGTGACGGGAGTCGGTAATGTTTTCTCAGGACGATGAAGGCCAGCAGGGCTTGGTGTTGGCGCTCGTTCTGGGCCTGATTGCTTTTGTCATCACGTTGGTCATTGGCATCAGCCTGCATCGCTTGCACCGTGCCCCGCCTTCGGGCCCGCAGTCTGTTCCCGCAATGGCCGTTGCCGCGGCAGTCCCCGCGCCGGCTGCTTCAGCACCTGCGTCTGCAGCGCCGGCATCCATCCTTCCCGAGGTCAGCCAGGCCATACAGGCCTCCCAGGCTTCGCAAGCCGCGGCCGATGCCGCCAGCGTGAAGGTCGAGCAGGGCGTGGTGCGTTTTTATTTCGCGTCGGGCAGTGCCGACCTTGCGGCCGGCGCGGTCGATGCCATGACCGACCTGGTCAAGGCGGCCAAGGGCGGGCGCACGCTGGTGATCTCCGGTTTTCATGACGCGACGGGCGACGCCGCGAAAAACGCGGCCCTGGCCAAACAGCGTGCGGTGGCCGTGCGTGATGCGCTCAAGGCTGCGGGCGTCCCCGAGCGGCAGATCGAGTTGAAGAAACCGGAACAACTGGCCGGCGGCAACGACGCCGAGGCGCGCCGCGTCGAAATCTCGCTGCAGTAAAAGCGCCAGCAGCGGGGCGGCATGGTGGGCCGCTGACAAGTGCAAGGGCGGGGCGCCGACGGCGCAGCCACCGCCATGCGTGCAGACTGCGTTTGGTAACCGTACCGTAACCACGAGCGCAACAAATGCATCGGTAACCCGTTACCATAGGGTCAGTAATAAAGTTACATCGACCCGGCGCCCACCCTACAGACTTCCTAAAGCTCCACCATGGCTCTTCATCCCAAAGTCTCAGACATCACGGCCCGCATCGCGGCGCGCAGCCGTCCGACGCGCGAGGCGTATCTCGCCCAGCTGCAGGCAGCCTCCAGACGTGACCCTGGCCTGGACCGCATGGGCTGTGCCAATGTTGCGCACGCCTTCGCGGGCATGCCGCTGGACGATCGCTTCAAGGTGGTGACCGAGCGCAGGCCCAACATCGGCATCGTCACCGCCTACAACGACATGCTGTCGGCGCACACGCCGCTGCAGGCTTACCCGGCCTTTATCAAGGACGAAGCCCGCAAGCTGGGCGCCACGGCCCAGGTGGCCGGTGGCGTGCCCGCGATGTGCGACGGTGTGACCCAAGGGACCAGCGGCATGGAGCTCAGCCTGTTCAGCCGGGACGTGATCGCCATGGGTACGGCGGTAGCGCTTTCGCACGACATGTTCGACGCAGCGCTGATGCTGGGCGTGTGCGACAAGATCGTGCCCGGCCTGCTGATAGGCGCGCTGCACTTCGGCCATCTGCCCACGGTCTTTGTGCCGGCCGGGCCCATGACCTCTGGCATCCCCAACAAGGAAAAAGCCCATGTGCGCGAGCAGGCCGCGCAGGGCCTGGTCGGCCGCGATGCCTTGCTGGATTCCGAGTTCAAGTCCTACCACAGCCCTGGCACCTGCACTTTCTACGGCACGGCCAACAGCAACCAGTTGTTGCTTGAAGCCATGGGCCTGCATGTGCCCGGCACCGCTTTTGTGAACCCCGGCAATGCCCTGCGCGAAGAGCTCACGCGTGAGGCGGCGCGCACCGTGCTCGGCATCATCAAGGCAAAGCGCTTTGCGCCCATCGGCCTCATCGTGGATGAAAAGGCCATCGTCAATGCGATGGTTGCGCTGCTCGCCACCGGCGGCTCCACCAACCATTTGATCCACTGGGTGGCCGTGGCGCATTCGGCCGGCATCGTGATCGACTGGAACGATTTCTCCGACCTTTCCGACGTGGTGCCCACGCTGGCACACGTCTATCCCAACGGCAGCGCCGACGTGAACCAGTTCCAGGCCGCGGGCGGCCCCGGCTACATCATTCGTGAACTGCTGGACGCGGGCTTCATGCATGAGGATGTACTCACAGTGCGGGAAGGTGGCATTCGCGAATACACGCGCGAACCCGCGATGGCCGGTGCGGCGCTGGCGTGGCATGACGTCGGCAACTCCAAAGACGAGTCCATCGTGCGGCCTGCCGCCGGACCTTTCAGCGCCACGGGCGGCCTCAAGCTGCTGACGGGCAACCTGGGCCGCAGCGTGATCAAGGTCTCCGCCGTACCCGATGACCGACACCTCATCGAGGCGCCGGCCCGGGTGTTTGATTCGCAGGAAGCGCTGCACGCGGCTTTCAACGCCGGCGAACTCGACCGCGACGTGGTTTGCGTGGTGCGCTGGCAGGGCCCGCAGGCCAACGGCATGCCCGAGCTGCACAAGCTCACGCCGCCACTGGCCGTGCTGCAGGGCAAGGGCTTCAAGGTTGCGCTGGTCACCGACGGCCGCATGAGCGGCGCCTCGGGTAAAGTACCGGCCGCCATCCATGTCTCGCCCGAAGCCGCCGGCGGCGGTCCGCTCGCGAGGGTACGCGACGGCGACGTGATCCGCGTGGATGCCGTCACCGGCGAACTCAAGGTGCTGGTCGCGGAGGCTGAATGGGCGGCAAGGCCGTTAGAGACCATGCCCGCCGACCTGCGCGCGGGCAACGCCGTCGGCATGGGCCGTGAATTGTTTACCGGCATGCGCCGCCACGCGCTGACGGCTGAAGAAGGAGCCTTATCGTGGATGTGAACATCAAACCCGGCGACAAGCTGACCGCCCTGCAGGTGATGCAGGATGCGCCGGTGATACCCGTCATCGTGCTGACCGACGTGAAACAGGCGGTGTTGCTGGCGCGCGCGCTGGTGGCCGGCGGCATACGCATGCTGGAAGTCACGCTGCGCACGCCGCAGGCCCTCGCCTGCATCGAAGCCATCGCGCGCGACGTGCCCGAGGCCGTCACCGGCGCGGGCACGGTGCGCAGCGCAGCCGACGCCCAGGCCTGCGCCATGGCCGGCGCGCGTTTTGCCGTGAGCCCGGGTTACACCCATGCCGTGGGCCAGGCCTGCCGCGATGCCGGCCTGCCCTTGTTGCCCGGCGTTGCCACCGGCAGCGAAATCATGATGGCCCAGGAAGACGGCCTGACCGAGCTGAAGTTTTTCCCGGCCATGCAGGCGGGCGGCCCGGCCATGCTCAAGGCCTGGAGCGGCCCCTTCGGCGACGTGCGCTTTTGTCCCACGGGCGGTGTCTCGACGGCTAATGCCGCGGAATTTTTGAGCCTGCCCAATGTGGTCTGCGTGGGCGGTTCCTGGCTCACGCCAGCCGATGTGCTGGCGCGCGGCGACTGGGCGCAGGTGACGGCGCTGGCGCAGCAGGCTTGCCGTTTGTCGCGCGAGTAGGGGCGAGTAAGGGTTGGCGCCGGCTCTTAGCGCAGACCAGCGCCCGCGGCGTTTTCGGCGCGCTGAATCAGCTCAATCTTGTAGCCGTCCGGGTCGGTCACAAAAGCGATCACCGTGGTGCCGCCCTTCACTGGGCCGGCTTCACGCGTGACATTGCCGCCCGCGGCCTTGATTTTTTCGCAGGCCGCATAGGCGTCCGGCACGCCCAGCGCGATATGGCCGAAGGCCGTGCCCATGTCGTAGCTGTCGGTGCCCCAGTTGTAGGTCAGCTCGATCTCGGCATGCTCGGGGTTGTTGCCGTAGCCGACAAAAGCCAGGCTGTATTTGTACTCGGGGTTTTCCGAGGTGCGCAGCAGCTTCATGCCGAGCACCTGGGTGTAAAAATCAATGGAGCGCTGGAGATTGCCAACGCGCAGCATGGTGTGTAGGAGTCGCATAGGAAGATGGGCCGGTGATTCGTGGTTTACCCATTGTCGCCAATCTTGGATTCCCTTGCAGGCGGCTCCCGGGGGCAAAGGTTGCGGCGACGTATACCTCGGGCATCTCGCTGAAAGGAGCTTTGCCGTATCGAAATATTTCGCGGCTTACTGCGTGGCGGCCAGCGCTTCCTGCATTTTTCCCCGCAGCGACTTCATGTCGCCGTTTTTCAGGATGTAGCCATTCATGCCCGCACTGAGAGCGTTCCTGACATCAAGCTCATTGGAGTTGCCGCTGAGTGCAAGGATAAAAATGCCCTGATGCTCCCAGTCTCGCGAACGGATCGCTTGTGTCGTTTGCACGCCATTCAAGCCGGGCATATTCATGTCCATCAGGATCAGGTCGACACCCGGCGTGTTGTTCAAATGGGCCAGGACCTGGCGTCCTCCTTCGGCCTCCAGCACTGTCAAGCCCCAGTCTTTCAGGCAATCGCCCACCATCAAGCGGTTCAGTTCGTCGTCCTCGGCCAGTATCACGGTTTTGCCTTCCAGCACATCGCCGGAGATGACCGGTTTGGCGGCAGGCGGCATTGGCGGCTGCACGGTCTCGGGCGCCTTGCTTATCCCGGTTTGCGGCGCCACCGGGAAGGTCAGCGTGAATTGTGTGAATTCACCCTGCACGGATTCGCAATGGATGTCACCCCCAAAGCTTTGCATGGTCCGTTTGCAATAGGAGAGCCCAAGGCCTGTCCCTCCGGCTTTTCCCGAAGTCATGAAGGATTCGAACAGGTGGGCCAGAACCTCCTTGGAGATGCCGGGCCCCGTGTCCCTGACGATCACCTTGTGATCGGCCACCGTCAGCACGATGACCCCGTCAGGCCTTTGCTCGAGGTAATACAGAGCGTTTTTGATCAGATTGAAGAGCACAAAAACGTAGGGCGTCTCATCGCCATAAAAAACGAAATCCTTGACGACACGCACCGTGACTCTGTCGCGCAGATTGCCGAAGTCATCGCGGACGTTTCGTTCGATAAAACTGTATTCATCTACCGCCCTTTGCGTCGCCTTCGCGGCGGACAGGTATTCAAACTTGCTGCGGTCCACCGTGCTGGATTTGAGTGATCCAAGAATCAGGTCAATCACCTGGTGGCCCCTGTGCACCGCAATTTCCCCCATGTTGACGTACTGGCGCATTCGGGAAACATGCTCGGCGGGGATTGCGGTGTCCGCGGCAGGCAGTATTTTCCCGATGCTTTCCAGGCTCATCCTGGCTTGCCCCAGCGGATTGCGCATTTCGTGGGCAATCGAGCCGGCCAGAGAGTTCGCGATACGCAGCTTTTCTGCATCGATCTGCCTCTCCGAGAGCTTGAACGCCGCGCCGCCGATAAGAATCAGCAGGTACGCGGGAAGTTGAGCCACCATGTCCATGGGTATCGCCGGATGAGGCGTGATGGTGGTGTAAAGCAGCGTTGCCGCGCCTCCCCCGATCAAGAGCATGACAATCGTATTGCGCCAGTCGGTCAGCATGACCAGGAAACTCAGCGCGATAAAACAATTGGAGATCGACGGGATGCCTCCGTGCCGCATCAGCGACAGAAACACATTGGCAAACGGCAGGCAAAAAATCAGCGCCCAGTAAGAGTAGGCAAAGTAGTATTTTTTAAGTTGTTCGGGCCAATGGCTTCTCAAGGCCAGTACGGTGAACAGGACAACAACCGGTAGCCGAATTGCAAGATCGTCGTAAGGGCGGGGATTCGGTTTCGTGAACCGTATCAGGTAAAACACCACATAGGTCAGCGCACCGATGATGCCGATGTACTTAAGCAGCGGCCTGCCGTGCGCATGGTAGGCCTCGTAGTAGCCAAAGAGCTTTTTGAACCAAGTCATTTTTTTTAACTCCCCAGGTGCACAAGGCTCTTTGAGTCAGGTGCCGTTTTTTTGGTGCCATGCGAAAGGGCGCGGTCCGCTATAACAGCAGTCCCCGGAGCTCGCGTATCAGCATGCCGATGCTTTCAGGACGTCCGAGACCCGTCCGCGCATCAGAACATACGACCCGTCCGTTCCATCCACCCGCAAATTATTGACGATGGTGGAAAGTCCAAAACGCCTGTACAAACGGCTCAGCACGGGCGAGCAAGAGGCAAAGAGGTTTTGCCCATCGGTATGCTGGGCGAAATACGAAACGCCGAGAAATACGCATCGCTTCACGAGATCGGGTCCGCTCCTGTAGTCGGGATTCAATACAAGGCGCCCGATTTCCCAGCTGCTTTGGCAGGTTGCCGGGTCGATCAATTGTCTCTGCTCCAGCAGCTCTTCAAGTGATGTCAGTCCCTTGTGCATGGGAACCAGTCTTAAAGTGCCGATTACGGCCCGATGGATCTCGAACGCAAACACCAAGCCCGATTCGTCTCTTTTTTTTCTTGCTCAAGGAACCGCTCGTGACGGCATCCGGACGGCAGCTTGATGTGGTCGCGAAGGCCCTGCACTTTCTCCAGTTTGGATGCGGTGTCCAGATGGGACAGCGTAATTTCTTCGATGAAATTTTCCTGCCGGGGCGAAACAAAGGGGTATCCCCCGTGGGGAAAAATGGCTTCCGGAGCATCCAGGGGCGGGCGCAGAGCTTGAAAGGCGGCCGGTGCGTGGTGGTTCATGGAGGTCGTCATTGCATCACTTCTTTTTTTGATGTTCGCGCAGTCTATGCGGCGTGCAAGCTTGAATCAAGCTTTACCCTGCCAGATATGACAGGGGACCCCGCCTATTTCGCCTGAATAAGGGTTCGAGTCAAAAAATAAAAAGCTAAATTGTCCGTATGCGGACAGTAAATCGGGGTGCCTGGTTGATGTGGGCGGTGTGCCTGCGCCCCCGCGGGCTACGGCCGCCGCTTTTCGAGCAGCTCGAAGATCGCCATGCCGGCCAGCGTGGCCAGCACAAACACCGCGGCTTTGGGTTCACCCATTCCCAGGGCTACCAGGCCCGGGCCTGGGCAGAATCCGGCCAACCCCCAGCCCACACCGAAAAGCAGGCTGCCGGCGACCAGCCTGCGGTCGATGCGGCCCGCGGCCGGCAGTTTCATCTCTGCGCCCAGCAAGGACAGGCGCCGTTTTTTGGCCAAAAGGAAAGCGAAGAAACCCACGGCGATGGCGCCGGCCATGACAAAAGCCAGCGAAGGGTCCCACGGGCCGGCAAGGTCCAGAAAGCCGAGCACCTTGGCGGGATTGGCCATGCCCGAGACGATCAGGCCCAGGCCAAACACCAGGCCGGCCAGCAGGGAAGACAGCATCAGCATGGCCTCTCTCTCCTAAAACTTGAACAGATGGCGCGCCAGGAGCAGCACCACAAAACCGGCAGTCATGAAAGTCACTGTGGCCGCCAGCGAGCGGAGCGACAACCTTGAAAGCCCGCACACACCGTGGCCGCTGGTGCAACCCGCGCCATAACGCGTGCCTATGCCCACCAGTAATCCGGCAGCGACCAGCACGCCATAGCCGGCATCCACCTGCACACGCGGCAGGGCCGAGAACGCGGCGTAGGCCCATGGCGCGCCTATGAGCCCGGCGACAAAAGCCACGCGCCAGCCGGCGTCGCCGCGCACCGGTTTGAGCAATCCGCCCAGGATTCCACTGATGCCGGCAATGCGCCCGTTGAGCAGCACGAACATCGCCGCGGCCAGGCCTATGAGCAGGCCGCCCGCCAGCGCGGGCCAGGGCGTGAAGGCGTTCCAGTCCAGGGTCATGGCTTGCCTCCTTGGGGACAGTAGAGCCGGTAGAGCAGCGCCAGGATTTCCAGCGTCTCGGGTTCGGTTACGCTGTAGTAGATGTTTTTGCCTTCACGGCGCGGGGTGATCATGCCTTCATTGCGCAGCACGCCGAGTTGCTGGGACAGCGTGGGTTGGCGTATGCCCAGGTCCTGCTCCAGTTCGCTCACGCAGCGCTCACCCTGCGAGAGCTGGCAGAGCAGCAACAGGCGGTCTTCATTGGCCAGCGCCTTCAGCGCGCCCACGGCTTGCGCGGCAGCGTTGCGAAGTTGCCCGGTGTCTAAAACGGGAGGGGATGATTTCATGGCCATGCGCAGAGATGTTCTCAATATTATATAAAAATATATAATGTAGAGGTGCGCGCCTTGAATGAAAGAACCCGGTCCATGCAAACCCCGCTCAATCCCCAGGCCTTTTTTGATCCCGTGACCGGGACCGTCACCTATGTCGTGGCGGATCGCGGAACAGGACGGGCGGCCATCATCGACCCGGTGCTGGGCTATGACTTCAAGTCGGGGCGCACCAGCACGGAGCTGGCTGACAAGGTTTTGTCCCATGTGGCGGAGCAAGGTCTTCAGGTCGACTGGATTCTGGAAACCCATGCACATGCCGACCATCTGTCGGCGGCCCACTACCTGAAGGCGCGCACCGGCGGCAAGATTGCCATTGGCGAACACATACGCGCCGTACAGTCCACGTTCAAGAAAATCTTCAACCTGGAGCCTCTATTCATACCGGACGGCAGCCAGTTCGACCACCTGTTCAAGGACGGCGAGACATTCGCGCTAGGCGAAGTGGAGATGACCGCGCTGCACGTGCCCGGCCACACGCCCGCGGACATGGCCTACCTGGCGGGTGACGCGGTGTTTGTGGGCGACACGCTCTTCATGCCTGACGTGGGAACAGCGCGCGCGGACTTCCCGGGTGGCGATGCCCGCCAGTTGTACCGCTCCATTCGCAAGCTGCTGCAGTTGCCGGCGCAAACCCGTATCTTCGTCTGCCACGATTACCCGCCCGGCGAGCGCATGCCGCAATGGGAAAGCACCGTGGGCGAGCAGCGCAAGGCCAATATCCACGTGCGTGACGGTATTTCTGAGGATGCTTTTGCGACCATGCGCGCGGCAAGGGATGCCACGCTTGGCATGCCCACGCTGATTCTTCCCTCCATCCAGGTCAATATCCGCGCGGGCGACTTGCCACCGCCTGAAGGAAACGGTGTCAGCTATCTCAAGATTCCGGTCAATGCGTTGGGAGTTGTCTAGTACCTCATCGATGCGCTGGTACGCTTTTGTTCTTCGGCGGATACCAGAGCGAGATCGCATCGGTTCGCGCAGAAGCGTCCGGCCCACATCGTCATTGTGGTTTGTTAGGACAAACTCCCCTAGTGGGGATAGCCAGTGGTCTTTGGCTTTTCCTCGCTGGCCCGGTATTGATACAGTAACTCCAGTAACTCCAGTAACTACTGGCTTGTGGCTCGGATCCAATTCATCAGTCATCGAAAACCGTGAATGCCGCGATTGCAGGATGCTATGTACTTCCAGATTGGAGCGCCAAATTGCTCGTCAGCCCTCTACTGTCAAAAATCCAAAATATCCGTCACGGCTTCGGCAACATGGCAGAGCCCTTGCCGCAATTCGCGGCTCCGTACTGGAATGACCGCCCTGTCAAGACGCAAGTCCACGGTGTGCGGATTTGCACCGTCCACGAAAAGAGAAGCGAAGCAGGGGAAGCCGACGGGCTTTTTACGGCAACGGCCAATTTATTGCTGACGCTTGCCAACGCGGATTGCTTTCCGGTCTTGCTGGCGCGCTCGGATGGCTCGGCCGTCATGGCAATTCATGTTGGCTGGCGAGGGGCCTTGGGTGGCATCGTGAAGGAGGCCGCGGACCTGATATCCAGGAGCGGGGATCACCCTAGAAACTGGGTCGCGGCACTTGGGCCAGGCGCGCACCCTTGTTGTTATGAAGTGTCTGTGGAATTGGTCGAAAGATTTGTCGCCAGATTTCCCTTGCCCAGGCACATGATTGAACCTACCCATCGGAAACTGAATCTTCCGTCATTGATAGGGTGGCAGTTGCAGGCGTGTGGGTTCGGCGCGTTCTCGGATGTCAACGCGTGCACCATTTGCAGCACGGTGATGGACGAAAGAGGAAACGCGCAGCCACGCTTTCTCAGCTACAGAAGGGGCTGCGGAAAATCCGTTCAACGATCCGTGATCGTCAGGGTGTAATTGTGGGCGCCGGGTGATTGAAGGAAGGGCTTACGCTTTCGCATCATTGAGCGCCCGAAAAGCAGCCTGGGCACATTGCGCGTTGTTGGCAAAGGTGAGCAGCGCGAAGGCTTGCGCCTCGCTGCACCAACAAGATGCCTTGTGCTCATGCGAGAGCTCGGGCTGGATTTGTTCCGGAACTATCGCGTAGAAAACCTTTTCCCGCACCTGCGCCGGCTCCGGTCCGTAGGTTTCACGCCATTCCGGCCTGATGGGGAAAACCTGCTCGAAACCGGTGTCGCTTGCGGACGAGAGTTTGATGGCGGTTTCTTCAAGCACTTCGCGAATCGCCGCTGCCTCGTAGGACTCCCCCAGTTCCAGTGCGCCGGAAATGCCCTGCCAGAAGTCCGGTAAGCCGAGTTCCGGCCGCGCGTTGCGTTGAAGCAGGAGAACTGACCAGGCTGATCCCTGCCTGGCAACAAGAAACACCTGGACGGAGAACGGGAGCCTCATCTGGGCATTGCGCTACGAGGCCAGGATGGCCCAGCGCTCGTGGTCTCGCCAGCGGCCGCCGATCTTCAGGTACCGTGGTGAATACCCTTCCTGCGTGAACCCGCAGGAAGCGACCAAGGCGATTGAGGCTGCGTTCGCCGGCTGGATATTCGCTTCCAGGCGGTGGAGCTTGAGTGACCTGAACGCATGGCCCACGGCGGCCCGCAGTCCCTGGCGCATGAGGCCTTGCCGTTCATGCCCCGCGAAGGCGTAGTAACCAAGGTAGCCGCTGCGAAACAAGCCCATCACGATATTTGTGACGTTGATGACACCTACCAAAGCGTGCGTGTCGCGGCGGCAGACGAGAAAAGCGCAGCTGGCAGGCAGGCTCATGCGCTCGATGTAGGCGCGAAACAGGGCCGGTGTGTCCGGCGGGGCTGTCCATGGGTGATGAAGCCTGCGGCTTGCGCGTACCGCGGAAAGAAATGCGCGCTCATCGGCGAGGGCGGGGTGGCGAACATAGATTGCGGCGTTCAATGCAGGTGTATTCATAAGGTGTTGTTCTTGGGCTGGAGCAGGCTGGGGACCTCCGTCTCGCCCAGCATTTTCCTCAGTTCGATCTTCATCAGCCAGCAGATCTGCGCCATGGGAATGTCGTGGCGCTCCGACTCTTGAGAATTGGCCGTCAGCACCTTTTGCCGCATGGTGAGGCTTGGCCTGCTTTGCTCCCGCAATGGGCCGCGTCAGGAAAAAATCCTCGCGGCAATGATAAGGCGCGCGTGCAACCTGAGGTCAAGGAAGCAGGAAACAAACGGCGGGCTTCCTGGGCCTATCGTGCGGTTTTCATCTCTTCCATGAGCCATTGCACAAAGCACTGTGTCTCGGGTGTCGCATCCGCTGCGAGGCCAAAGTAGTGGCGGCTCAGCGCCATCCGCAATTCAGGCAAAGGGCAGGTCAGCCGTCCCGAAGCGATGTCGTGGGCGATCAAGGTGGTCGGCGCCAGCGCGAAACCCAGCCCGTCGACGGCTGCCTGAAGGACAAAATGCAGGTGCTCGAACTGCAGGCAGCTGGCGGGTTCCAGCCCAGGCGCATTCACATGCTTTTTCCAGTTGCCCCAATCATTGCCGCGCGATTTCGACAACAGCAAGACGTGGGAAGCCAGAGATTGCGGATCGGTGACCGGGCGATGGGCGAACAATGCGGGAGATCCAACGACAAGAACCTCGTCCTCCAGGAATGGGCGAATCTGCATCGCCTGCGGCCATCCCTTGGTACTCCGCCGGATGGCAAGATCGAATTCCTCAGGCGCTTGATCCGGTGCCAGCGTGCTGGTCATCATCTGCAGTTCGATGTCCGGGTGCTTTGCCACGAACCCGGGTAGCCGTGGGATCAGCCAGCGCACGGCGAAAGTGGGCCTGACGTTGACCCTGACCGCGCGCGATGGCGTCCGGGCCCTGAGCGATTGAGCCGCCTCGCCTATTTGATCGAGTGCGGGGCCGGCCTGCGCATGGAACTGATGGCCGGCCGCCGTGAGGAGCACTTGCCGGGTTTTCCGCTCGAACAAGTCCACGCCAAGAAAAGCTTCCAGCGTCTTGATCTGGCGGCTGATGGCGCCGTGTGTGACGTGCAATTCAAGGGCCGCGCGGGTGAAGCTCAGATGTCGCGCCGCTGCCGCGAAAGCACGGACCGCATTCAACGGAGGTAAGCGGGGCGACATGCGTGTCATTTTCTCACACGTGTTGCGCACGAATATCGTTTGTCGGGAGCGGTGGCATCGCGCACCATGCGGCCCATGAAACAACCCATTGCTTCTGACCCGGACCGCAACTCACGCCATGCCGCCATGGCGCTCGGGCTGTCACTTCCGGGAGACACCGTGCTCTACCTGCTGTTGCCGATGTTCGCGCCCGCGTTTGGCGTCACCTTGCCCGAAGCGGGCGTTCTCCTGGCCGCGAACCGCCTCGTGCGCATTGCCGGTTACGGGATGGTGGCGAAGTTTTATGCCCGTAACGGCGAGAGGCTCACCTGCTCCCTGGCGGTGATGGCGGCCGCGGTATGCGCGCTGGGTTACGCCACATTCACGGGATTTGTCGCTTTGCTGCTCCTGCGGCTCCTGTGGGGCCTGGCTTTTGCGGCGCTTAACCTGGCCACGCAGGCCTTGGCCACCGCCGAACCGGCGGGTGCCGCGCGCCGGGCGGGGCGATCCCGTGCGTTTACGGCCTTGGGGCCCATGCTTGCATTGCCTTTGGGCGGTGCGTGCGCGCTCTGGTTCGGCCCAAGAGTCATATTTTTTGTGTTCGCGGCTGTCGCGGTGGTCGGGCTGCTGGTCACGCAGCAGCTCCCGACTATCCCCCATGGCGAGCCGCCGGCAACAAAAAAGGCCAGGCTCCCGGGCAGCCTCGACACCTGGTCGTTCATTGAAGGCCTGGTGCTGGACGGCCTGTTCATCATCGGTTTGTCTTATCTGGGCCGTGATTTGTTGCCGGGCAATCCGGTCATCGTGGCARGCCTTCTGCTGTCGGTGCGCTACCTGGCGGAAATTCTGCTGGGTTCTGCCGGCGGCCGCATGGCCGAGAAATACGGCATCGAGGTTCTGCTGGTGGCGCTTTCCGTGCTGACCTCCGCGGCCCTTGTGGGTTTTGGCTTCGGCTGGCTGTGGACGTGTGCACTGGTTATCGTGATTTTGCGTGCCTTGCTGCTGCCGCTGTTGCCGGCCCTGGTGGCTCTTCGTACACCGGGACCCGGACGCATACAAGCCCTCGCCACGCGTTCGGTCTGGCGGGACATGGGCGCGGGCATGGGTCCTGTGCTCGCCGGCCTGCTGTTGCCGGTCGCGCCGGCTGAATGGATCTACGGTGTCTGCGCACTTCTTCTGTCATGCGCGGCCATTGCCTGCCTGAGGCCGGGCCGTGACTGAAAACGCACCGGATATCACCCCTTCATTCAATCCGCCTGGCCTGGCGCGTATTGAGTCGATGCTATTTCGGTGCCACCTCAAACACCAGGCAGGTCGTGGTCGCATGCGCATACAGCTTGCCGTCCGGTCCCACGATGCGGCCTTCGGCGGTGGCCAGCTGGCGGCCGCAGTGGATCACCGTGCCTATGGCGCGCAGCGGCCCGGTCTTGTGTGAAGCGGCGCGCACGATGTTGATGCTCAGTTCCGCCGTGGTGTAAGCCCGGCCCGCCGGCATCATGGTGTGCACGGCGCAGCCCACGGCGGAGTCCAGCATCGTGGCGTACCAGCCGCCGTGCACCGTGCCCAGCGGGTTGTAGTGCTTGAGCTGCGGCGTGCCCTGGAACACGGCCTTGCCGGGTTCGACCTCGATCAGCGCGAAGTCCAGCGTGTCGGCGATGTGGGGGTAGGGCAGTTTGCCGGCCAGCATGGCGGTCATGACTTCCATGCCGGTTTTGCCGGCCACGTCTTCGGGCCGTGCCAGGCCTGGCCTGCCGCCGCCGCTTTCCATGCGAGCGCGCACCGCGGCGCTTTGCTCCATCCACTGAGTCAATGTGTCTTGTGGGGTTTTGTTGTTCATAATTGTTGCATACGCAATAGTTGTAGCTACAATCAAATTATGAACGAGAAAACCCGCCTGTCAACCCAGGCCGAGCTCAAGGTGCAGGGCTGCACCAACCTCAAGCTGCGCCAGCTGATGCGCCGCGTTGCGCACCACTATGACCTTGAAATGGCCAAGGCAGGGCTCAAGACCACGCAGTATTCACTGCTGAGCTATGCGCTCAAGGGGCCCATGCGGCCCGGTGAACTGGCGCGCGACATGAAGATGAGTGCTTCCACGCTGACGCGCAACCTCAAACCGCTGATAGACGCCGGATGGATTGAGCTCACCGCGGGCACCGATGCTCGTAGCCGCACCGTGGTGCTGACCGCCGCGGGCCGCGCCAAGCGCGATGAGGCACGCGTGCACTGGAAAGCCGCGCAGGTGCAGCTCAATGCGCTGCTGGGCGTCGAACGCGTGCTGGCCCTGCACACACTGGTCAATGAGTCCCTGGAACTTTTGTCCCCCATTGAATCCGGAGCTGATGATGAGTAATCCCGAGCCTTCCCATCCCGCCGCCTCTTCCACCGCACAGCCGGCCCGCCGTATCGCGATGTGGCTGGTGCTGCTGGCTGCAGGCGGCACCTTTGCTCTCACCATGGGCGTGCGCCAGACCATGGGCCTGTTCCTCTCGGCGCTCAACACTTCCACGTCACTCGGCATAGGCAGCATCAGCCTGGCCTTTGCCTTCGGCCAGCTCTGGTGGGGGCTGACGCAGCCCTTTGCCGGCGCGGTAGCCGACCGTATTGGCACGGGCCGCGTGATCTTTCTGGGTGTGGTGTTGGTGGCGATTGGCACCATCATCACGCCGCTGATGACCAGCACGGCCGGGCTGATCTTTGCCATAGGCGTGCTTGCGGCCGGCGGCGCCGGCATGGCCGGCCCCTCGGTGCTGATGGCTGCCAGCACGCGGCTGGTGCCGCCGGAAAAGCGAGGCCTGGCGACCGGTATCGTGAATGCAGGCGGCTCTTTCGGCCAGTTCGCGATGGCGCCGATTGCCATCGGCCTCACCGCCGCTGTCGGCTGGGCGAGTGCGATGCAGTGGCTGGGCGCGCTGGTGTTGCTGGCGGTGCCGGCGGTGCTGGTTCTCAAAGGCAATTCGAACGCGCTGGCAGCTCAAGCCGCGGCGTCATCGGGCGTGAAAGCGCTGAGCGCGCGCCAGGCCATCAGCGAGGCGCTGGCCACACCCAGCTACCGCTACCTGGCCGCGGGTTTCCTGGTCTGCGGTTTTCACGTCGCCTTCCTGGCCACGCACCTGCCCGGTGTGGTGGCAGCTTGCGGCTTGCCGCCGGAAGTCGGCGGCTGGTCGCTTGCGATGATCGGCCTTTTCAACATCGTCGGCAGCCTGGGCATGGGCTGGGCCGTGGGCCGCTGGCGCATGAAGTCGCTGCTGGCCCTGCTGTATGCAACGCGCGGCCTCGCGGTGCTGGTATTTTTGCTGGCGCCCAAGACGCCGGCCGTGATGCTGATATTCGCGGCCGTGATGGGCGTGACCTTTCTCTCGACGGTGCCGCCCACGGTGGGCCTGGTCGCCAAGATGTTCGGCACCACCAATATGGCCATGCTGTTCGGCGTGGTCATGCTGTCGCACCAGGTGGGCGGATTCCTGGGGGCTTACCTGGGAGGTTATGTGTTCCAGGCCACAGGCAGCTACGATTGGGTCTGGTACATGGACATCGTGCTGGCCGCGGGCGCCGCGCTGGTGAACCTGCCGATACGCGAGGCCTTGCTGCCGCCGCGGGCCGGCACCGCCAAGGCCGCCGCCTGAGCCAGTGGTTTTTGAACCCAGGAAAGCAAAAAGATGAGCACAAGGCCTGAAACCGGCGCCGCCGCGCCGCGTTACCTCGACGACCTGCAGCCCGGCGACCGTTTTATGAGCGGCGAGTACCCGCTCGATGCGGCACAGATCACTGCCTTTGCCGCGCAGTTCGATCCCCAGCCTTTCCACCTGGACCATGAAGCGGCCAAGGCCACGCTGTTCGGTGGCCTGGCTGCCAGCGGCTGGCACACGGCGGCCATCACCATGCGCCTGCTGGTAGGCCAGGGCCTGCCGCTGGCCGGCGGCATCATAGGGGCTGGCGGTGAAATTAGCTGGCCCAAGCCGACACGGCCCGGCGACGTGTTGCATGTGGAGAGCGAAGTCGTCAGCGTCACGCCCTCGCGCTCGCGGCCGGATCGCGGCATGGTGGTGGTGCGCAGCGAAACGCGCAACCAGCACGGCGACGTGCTGCAGCAGTCAACCTACAAGCTGGTGGTGCCGCGCAAGACTGCTTGAGCCGGGGGCTTGTTTCCGCCGTTCGGTGTGCCAGAATCCACGCAAAGGGCCCCAAAAAAGGCCAAATTGCGGGACATACAAGATGCTCATCAACTGCGTGGTTTACCAGAACGGCACCAAGCTCGCCGATATCCCGGTCAGCGAGATCAGCGACTATATCTGCCGGCCCGACGCCTTTGTCTGGGTGGCGCTGCAGGACGCCACGCCCGAAGAACTCGAGGAAATGCGGCACGAGTTCGGCCTGCATGAACTGGCGGTCGAAGATGCCAGGCACGGCCACCAGCGTCCCAAGATAGAAGAGTACGGTGCTTCGCTGTTTTCAGTGCTGCACTTGATCGAGCAATCCACCGACAAGCCGGGCGAGCTTCACGTTGGCGAGGTCGACGTGTTCACCGGCAAAAACTACGTGCTCTCGGTGCGCAACCGCAGCAACAAGGGTTTCCTCGGCGTGCGCGAACGCTGCGAGCGCGAGCCCGAGCTGCTGCGCCACGGCTCGGGTTTTGTGCTGTATGCCTTGATGGATGCGGTGGTCGACCGCTACTTCCCCATCCTCGACGACCTCGAGACCGAGCTGGAGTTGATCGAGAAAGAAATCTTCACGCCCGGTGCCGCGCGCAAGAACATCGAGCGGCTCTACGAACTCAAGGGCAGCGTGATGATTCTCAAGCACGCAGTCGCGCCGCTGCTCGAAGGTGCCAGCAAGCTCCACGGCGGCCGGGTGCCGCAGATCTGCAGCGGTGTGCAGGATTACTTCCGCGACGTCGTCGACCATCTGTCGCGCATCAATTCGCTGATCGAAAACATGCGCGACACGATTGGCACCGCCATCCAGGTGAACCTGGCCATGGTCACCATCGAGGAGAGCGAGGTGACCAAGAAGCTCGCGGCCTGGGCCAGTATCTTTGCGGTCTGCACGGCCTTTGCCGGCATCTGGGGCATGAATTTCGAAGCCATGCCCGAACTCAAATGGCGGTACGGTTACATCATGGCCCTCAGCATGATTGTGGTGGCGTGTTCGCTGCTGTATTGGCGCTTCAGGCGCGCCAAATGGCTGTAGGGCTTATGGCACGCTGGGTGGTGTAAAAGCCTTGCGCGCCGCCAGCGCGGCCTTGCGGCTGGCGCATCCCTCCAGGTGATCGTTGACCAGTCCCATGGCCTGCATAAAGGCGTACATGGTGGTCGGCCCCACAAAAGTCCATCCGCGTTTTTTGAGGTCCTTGGACAGGGCGGTGGAAGCCGGCGAGGTCGGCATGGCCTTGACGGCCTCATGCGTGATGCGCGCGGGCCGGCTTTTGGCTTCTGGCTCCAGCCGCCAGACAAAAGCGCCCAGCGAGCCGAACTCTTTTCGCAATTCGATCACGCGCTGGGCATTGTTGATGGTCGAGGCGATCTTGCCCGCGTGGCGGACTATGCCGGCATCGCCCACCAGGCGCTTGATGTCACGTGCGCCGAAGCGTGCCACCTGCTCGGCATCAAAATTCGCAAACGCGCTACGAAAGGCTTCGCGCTTGTTCAAAATTGTCAGCCAGCTCAGGCCGGCCTGAAAGCCTTCGAGACAGATTTTTTCAAACAGGCGGCGCTCGTCGTCCACCGGGAAACCCCATTCGCTGTCGTGGTAGTTGCGGTAGAGCGGCGTGGCCTGGCACCAGGCGCAGCGCGTGGTGCGGCTGTCGTCGGTGAAAAGGCCCGCGGCGGGCGATGCGGCAGCCGGGGAGGGCTTGGGTGGGGTGGCGGAAGGCATGGGCGATTTTAGGCAGAGATGGGTAGCCGGCGGTATCATGAAATCCAATCCCTTCATTGACCCGCCACTTCGGAAACACCCGTCATGTCCCTCCAGCTCTGGCTCGCATTCGTTGCCGCAACCGCCGTCCTGCTCATCATTCCCGGTCCCACCATATTGACCGTCATCAGCTATTCGATGGCGCACGGCAAGCGGGCCAATGTTCCGTTGGTTGCTGCAGTGGCGTTGGGTGATTCAACCGCATTGGTGGTCTCGCTGTTCGGCCTGGGCGCCTTGCTCGCCGCCTCGGCGTTCTGGTTCACGGCCGTCAAATTGGCAGGCGGCCTGTATCTGCTCTACCTGGGCATCAAACTGTTGCGCGCCGGCATCTCGCCCATGCAGACGGCAGCACCTGAGGCGCCCGGCTCCTTGTGGAAGCTGTTCGGCAACACCTACCTGGTCACCGCACTCAACCCCAAGGGCATTGTGTTTTTTGTGGCCTTTTTGCCCCAGTTCATCAACCCAGGCGCCGACCTGACGCGCCAGCTCTGGATATTGGCCACCACCTTTGTGGTGATGGCCGGCCTCAATGCCACGCTGTATGCGGTGTTTGCCGCTTCTGCGCGCAGCTTGCTGGCTTCGCCGCGCGCGCAGCGGCGGTTTAATTTTGCGGGGGGCTCGCTGCTGTCTGCGGCCGGTGTGTGGGCCTTGCTGGYCAAGCGGCCGGCTTGAGGCCGGGTCTTGCTCCGGCTGGGCGCGCTCTTCCTCCTCATCCTCCTCTTTCCTCTTCTTAGTTCAGCTGGCCGGGTCTCGCCCCGGCGGGCGACTTACTTTCTTTTGCTTCGCCAAAAGAACGTAAGCAAAGAAAAGGCGACCCGCAGTCTGGGTCCCTGCGCTTCGCTACGGGCAACCTGCGGTGCTCGAGCCAAGCGGGGTCAAAAACAACTCGCCTGCGGCTCAGACACGTTTTTGCCCTGATCCGCTTGTCTCTGCGCTCCTCGGCCCAGCCAGGACGGGGCAATCGGGAGCGGGGACAGAAGACAAATACCAAAGAAAAATCAATACAAACAAGGACTCGCCACGGCGAGTCCTTGTTTCTTCAGGTATTGGTATTCCTTCTCCACCCCTTGTGTATGCGCCGAGGAGCGCAGGGCCAGACGGATAAGGGCAAAAWCGTGTTTGAGCGAAGCGAGTTGTTTTTGACCCCGTCTGGACCGAGCACCGCAGGCTGCCCGTAGCGAAGCGGAGGGACGCAGACACCAGGGTCGCCTTTTCTTTTGCTTACTTTGCTTTTGGCGAAGCAAAAGAAAAGTGAGTTGCCGCCGGGCTACCCCCGGCCAACAGAACTCAGCAGAGAAAGCAGGAAGTCGGAAGTAAAAGGAAGGGGAAGAGGAAGAGCGCGCAAGGCCGGAGCAAGACCCGGCCCCACCCCCTTACCCCATGCTCGAATGAATCATCTCCCGCACCCGCGGATAAATCTGCTGATTCCACTTGCGCCCGCTGAACACCCCGTAGTGCCCCACACCGGTCTGCACATGGTGGGTCTTCATGTAAGGCCGTATGCCGGTGCAAAGGTCTTGCGCGGCCACCGTCTGCCCGACTGAGCAGATGTCGTCGCGCTCGCCTTCCACCGTCATCAGCGCGGTGCGCCGGATCGCGGCGGGTTTCACGAGGCGGCCGCGGTAGCTGAGCTTGCCCAGCGGCAGGTCGTAGGTCTGGAAGACTTTTTCGACGGTCTCCAGGTAGAACTCGGCGGGCAGGTCGTTGACGGCCAGGTACTCGTCGTAGAACACGCGGATGATGTTGGCCTTTTCCACGTCGCCATCCAGCAGGTGCTGGTACATGTCCTGGAAGGATTTTTTGTGGCGTTCCAGGTTCATGCTCAGAAAGGCGCTGAGCTGCACAAAGCCCGGGTAGACGCGCCGCATATAACCCGCATGCGGCAGCGGCACGTGGCTGATCAGATTTTTCTCGAACCACTCAATCGGCTTGCTGGTGGCCAGGGTGTTCACGCCGGTCGGGTTCACGCGGCAGTCCACCGGCCCGGCCATCAGGGTCAGGCTGCGCGGCTGGGCCGGGTCTTCGTCCTCGGCCATGACCGCCGTGGCCGCCAGTGCCGCCACGCAGGGCTGGCACACCGCCACCACATGCGTGCCGGGGCCTATGGCCTGGGTGAAGCGGATCATGTGGTCTATGTAGTCGTCCAGCGCGAAGGGGCCGTGGCGCAGGGCGACGTCGCGCGCGTTGTGCCAGTCGGTGATGTAGACGTCGTGGTCCTGCAGCAGCGTGCGCACGGTCTCGCGCAGCAGCGTTGCGAAGTGGCCCGACAGCGGGGCCACCAGCAGCACCGGCGGCTGGTAAGGCAGATCGGCCGGCAGCTCTTTCTTAAAGCGCAGCAAGGTGCCGAAAGGCATGCTGAGCACGGCCTCCTCGGTGACGGCAAGTTCGTGCTCACCGACCTTCACCGAGCTGATGCCGTAAGCCGGGCGTGAATGCGTCAGGCGCAGGCGCGAAAACACTTCCATGGACGCCGACAGCTTGCGCAGCAGGCTGCCTTCGGTTTTGCCCAGCCAGAGGGCCGCGCTGCCGCCTTGCGCCAGCAGGCGAAGCGGTGACAGCAGATCGGACTGGAGCTGGTAGGCCTGGTAAAGCATGGTTTTCCTGGCGGGGTTCGGGCTTGTGGCCCAGGTAGCCGGCATGCAGGCAAGTTACGGGCCAGTCGCCGCCGCCGGCCCGCGCGCTGGCACAGGCCTTGCGGAGTGTTGCCGGCCCCGGGGCAGTGGGGATCAACTTTGCGGTTCAAGGAGCAATCTCATGGCCAAGGCAGTCCTGACGATCAGCAGCAAAAACTACGGCGCCTGGGCGCTGCGCGGCTGGCTGCTGGCGAAGTTTGCCGGGCTGGAGTTCACCGAAAAAGTGATCCCGCCTGACGACCCGGCCATGAAGGCCGAAATGCTGCTGCTCTCGTCCAGCATGCTGGTGCCCTCGCTGCAGCACAACGGCGTCAAGGTCTGGGACACGCTGGCGATTGCCGAATACCTCAACGAAATCAAGCCCAAGGCGCAGCTGCTGCCGGCGGACGTCAAGCTGCGCGCGCACTGCCGGGCGGTCTGCGGCGAAATGCATTCGGGCTTTGCCTCGCTGCGCGCCGCGCTGCCCATGAACCTCAAGGCCCATTTCCCGAACTTCAAGGTCTGGTCGCGCGCACAGGCCGACATAGACCGGGTTCTGGAGATCTGGAAGGAATGCCTGGGCGCCTACGGCGGCCCCTATCTGTTCGGCAAACAGCTGTCGGTGGCCGACGCCATGTACGCACCGGTCGTTACACGGTTCCTGACTTACGACGTGGCGCTGGACAAGGCTTGTACGGCTTATTGCAAGCGGATCATGGAGTTGCCGGCGATGAAGGAGTGGGTGGCTGAGGCGAAGAAGGAGCCGGACGATATTGATGAACTGGATGCCGAGTTTTGAGCCCGCAGCAGTCGGACTCTTCCTTGTCACAGAGGCGCTTTTGCAAGCCCTCCTCCGTTCGGGCTGAGGTATCGAAGCCCCTGGTTGTTCGCGTGTCGATGTTGTTAGAAATCCTGGCGTAAAACCGGCTTCGATACCTCAGCCCGAACGGAGGAACCCCCCCATACCCTGAAGCTTCCCCCGTTCGCCCTGAGCCTGTCGAAGGGCTTCGACAGGCTCAGCCCGAACGGGAAAGGGGGCGGCTCAAGCGACCAGGGATTACTTCCAGGGGGTTGGTGGCGGGATCTCGCAGACAGGGTCGACGTCAATCGACTTGAAATCCGCAGGCCCGACGATTTCCAGGTATTCCATGTCGGGGGAGTAGTCGAACAAAAAATGCTTGATGCCCGGCCGCTGGTGCACCACGTCGCCGGCCTCGACCAGGGTTTCCTTGTCTTCGTACATAAAGCGGGCCCAGCCCTTGACCATGATGACGATCTGGAAATCCGCCTCATGGCGGTGCCAGCCCGTGCCCGTTTCCGGTGCCATGTTCGCCTTGACAAGGTGCGCGATCACCTGGCCGTTGGTGGCGTCGGCAATGCCGAGATCGCGATACAGGAAAAAGTCGCGCAAACCACCTGAGACAAACTGCGTGTCGCCGGGCTTGACGTGGGAAAACTTGGTTGCGGTGCGGTCCAGCATGGGGTACTCCTGTTCCATCAAGACATCCAACTCGGGATTGGTGCGGTGCAGCAAGCATGAAGTGTTCCAGACCGGGTCTAGTTGCGTGGAGTCCCAGGTTGAAAAGGTATGCATTGCAGATGATGGCTTGGCGCTAAATTACCCCGCCGCCCGGCTCAAACGGCCAAGAGGGCTGCAAAATGGTGGGGCTTATACCTGTATGAATTTGCAGCTCTTTGTCTTGAAACTCAGCGCGCAGCTGGCTTACAGAAGTTTTTGGTGGCCAGATTAGATTGCCAAGTTACACCATAGGTTTTGCGGCATACATTACGTTAGCCCTAACGAAGACCTCGCATTTGATCAAAGGAAAGCAATGAACACAGAATTTGACCGAGCCGATCTACTCGCCGAAGCAAGAGTCCTTCAGTCGCGGCTCTCCTCGGAGGTTCACGCCACTAGAGGAACACTGCATCTCCTCCTCTTAGCACTCCTAGGCTGCGCGACGCTGGCAACTCTCGTGATTGCTTCGATTTCACTTGGGTGGGGTCGAGAGCCACTTGGCGACCTCGCCGCTCTCCTTCCGGGTATTCTTCTCATTCTTTTGTTCGTCAGCTATCGCCTCCTGATGACGATCGCAGACTTTCGCGGTCTTGTCGGGAGTGTCGAGGGTATACGGCAACAGCACCAAAGTGCGTTGTGGGATGCTGAGCGCTTTGAGAATCTTGAGAGCAACTCATGAGCTTCTCAGAGAATTCGCTTCGAGCTCTGTCTGCTTCATCAAGAGAGGTGAGAAAGGCTCTGGCGGAACTGCAAAGGGCCGCGACTCGCCTCTCCGACGCAAATACATCGACCTTGTTTGGTGTTTTTGGTGGTTTTCTGGGTTTAACGGCTGCGTACGCCCTCAGCTTCGTCCTTCCTGTCTCGCTTCTCGCACTCGAATTTCTGCTGGCAGGTCTTGGTGTAAGCGGTGGAGTGCTGGCATATCGACTATCGAGAGGTCTCGATGTCGAGAGACGCCTGGATATGAATCGAATGGCCTCGGACGAGATATTGGATCGGATCAAGCGGCTACCAAAGGACACGCCGCCAGCTGTCCGCGACCAGTTGTGGCTCTCTTATCAGCACCTAAACTCCATCCCTCAGATGGGCTTGCTTCCAATCTCGTCCTCGCGGCGAGAAGTTGAATCAAGGAATGACGCGCCGTGAGCACAATAGACCAACTGGCAAAGAGGGTGGTGTTGAGGGCGAACAGATCAATCAACACGGACTTTCTATCGGCGGGCTTTGCCCGCGCACTACCCGCTGGTCATTTTCGACATTAGTCGTCGAGAAATTCATGTCCTAGTCGATGATCTCTATGTCCAGGCCACCTGCCGCATCGCAGCTGTACACCGAGTTCCACCTCTGTCCTGACCTTTCAGTTCGACAAGTTTGCTTCTGCGTCCGAGAGTACAAGGAAGGCCTATTTCATGACGTCTTCCACAGTCATGTTCCGGCGTATCGCATCTCCCAAGAGCGCGCGCATGAGGCATTGCGATCTCTGGTGGCTCGCTATTCAGAGTGGCCGGGAGAGTGGATTCTGAACAGCCTACTCAATGATCGTGGTCATCAACCCCAGAGGTACCCTGGATTCACCCATGACGTTAGTTATCCCGAAGCCGGTGTTCTGCGCCATACCGTGAGCGGCACGAGAGTCCATGCGTGGTGCGACACTGTCATTTCAAAGAAGGACTTCCGCTTGTCAAGTGATTTCAGATGAAGGCGGCGACACGTAGCCCTCCATTGGGAGTGCGTCTCTCGGCCCGCCGCAACACGTCCCGTCCGTCAACCATTAGAAAACCCTGTATTCCTATCCCCGGATTTGCCAGACATTGTTCAGCCATGAGCCCGGTTTAATCTATTGGCAACCCCAAGGGCCCCTCTGGGATAATCCCCCCATGAGCGGAAATACCCTAGGAACCCTATTCGCAGTCACCAATTTCGGTGAATCCCACGGCCCGGCCATTGGCTGCGTGATTGACGGCTGCCCGCCGGGCATGGATTTGAGCGAGGCCGACATCCAGGCTGACCTGGACCGCCGCCGCCCCGGCACCAGCCGCCATGTGACGCAGCGCAACGAGCCCGATGCCGTCGAGATCCTCTCGGGTGTCTACCAGGGCAAGACCACCGGCACGCCGATCTGCCTGCTGATCCGCAACACCGACCAGCGCAGCAAGGATTACAGCAACATCCTGGAGAGCTTCCGTCCCGGCCATGCCGACTACAGCTACCTTCACAAATACGGCCTGCGCGATCCGCGCGGCGGCGGCCGGTCTTCGGCGCGCTTGACTGCGCCTACGGTGGCGGCGGGTGCCGTGGCTAAAAAATGGCTGGCTGAAAAATACGGTACGGTGTTTCGCGGTTGCATGACGCAGGTCGGCGATGAGGTCATTCCCTTCGAGTCCTGGGAGCATGTGCCCAACAACCCCTTTTTCGCGCCGGTGGCCGATGTGTCCAAGCTGGAAAACTATATGGACGCCTTGCGCAAGGCGGGCGACTCGTGTGGTGCGCGCATACGCGTGACGGCCTCGGGTGTGCCGGTGGGCCTGGGTGAGCCGCTGTATGACAAGCTGGACGCCGACATCGCCTTTGCCATGATGGGCATCAATGCGGTCAAGGGGGTGGAAATCGGCGCGGGGTTTGCGAGCGTGACGCAGCGCGGCACCACGCACGGCGACTCGCTGACGCCTGAAGGCTTTTTGTCCAACAACGCCGGCGGTGTGTTGGGCGGCATTAGCACCGGCCAGGACCTGGAAGTCTCGATCGCGATCAAGCCGACCAGTTCCATCATCACGCCGCGCCAGTCCATAGACACGGCCGGCAACCCGGCCGAAGTGGTGACCAAGGGCCGCCACGACCCCTGCGTGGGCATACGCGCCACACCGATTGCCGAAGCGCTGCTGGCGCTGGTGGTGATGGAGCATGCACTGCGCCAGCGGGCTCAGAACGCGGATGTCGTGGTGAATACACCCGACATCATGCGAAGCCGCAAATAAATCTACTGCGCGGCCCGATCTCGCATCTGCGGTCCTCACCGTACGGGTGTACGGCTCCGGTCCTCCACGCGACCTCGGACCGCTCGCTACGATTTCTTCACGGCTTCGTGTTGATGCCTGTTTTCGCCTTCAAGGCTCAGGCGGTGCCGCCCGAAACGGGTTAAACCCCGTGATCAGCGCGGTGGCCGACAGCACCAGAATGCAGCCGGGCAGCATGCTGGCCGTGACCGGCTCGCCGAGAAACAAACCGCCCCAGGTCACTCCGAACAGCGGGATCATGAAGGCCGCCGAGGTGGTGGCGCTGGCCGGGATCTCGCGCATCAGCCGCATGCTGATCCAGTACATAAATCCCGAGGTCAGCGTACCCAGCACCGTCACGGCCGCCACCGCGCCCGGCGTCAGGACGGCCGCAGGCGCGGCGATGCCGCCCGGCACGATCAGGATCAGCGCCCCGGTGATGTGTACCACCGCCGACGAAGGCAGCGGCGAATAGGCCATGGTCACGCGTTTCATCTGGATGGCGCCAAAACCGTAGCTGGCCGAAGCCACCACACAAGCCAGCGCCGCCAGAATCACCGTGGGTGTTACCGCCACAGGCCCCAGCTGCACCAGCAGCGCCACGCCCGCAAAACCGACCGCGCAACCCAGGAGGCGCACCCGCGTGAGCTTCTCTTCCCCAGCCAGCGCAGCCGCCATTACGCCGAAAAGCGGCGCCGTGGCATTGAGCACCGCCGAGTAACCCKAAGGAATGATCAGCGCCGCCCAGTTGAACAGCACAAACGGAATCACCACCGACAACAGGCCCACCAGCGTCAGCTGCGGCCAGGCACTGCGCGGCGGCCAGCGGTCGCGCAGCGTGCTCATCAGCAGGCTGAGCACAATGGCCGCCAGAGTGCAGCGGGTGGCCGCCACCACCCACGGGCCCAGGGCCGGGCTGGCAATGCGAAGAAGGGGAAATGATGCGCCCCAGAGGGCGGACATCGCGATGAGCTGGAGGAAGTGTCGGGTTTGCATGAAACGCCGCACGGGCGGCAATGGGGGCGGCAATGGCGGCGGCAATGAGGGCGGCGATGTGAAGCTTGTGTGATTGTGCAAGATTCGGCCCAAAGCTGCCCGGCTGGGGTGAAGGCGCGAATCTTTCCTACACCGCGGCCGGTGCCGGGCGCTCTAAATAAAGCTTTTCGCCCATCACTTCCATCCACTCCCCCCAACCCTTTTCGAGGAAGCGCCATGCCCAAAACCACCAACACCACCAAAACCTCTTCCGGCCGGACGTCCTCCGCGCGCCCCGCGGCGCGCGGTGAGGCCGTCACTGCCAAGCAGCAGAAAATCCAGCGCGAGCAGGACAGCAAGGACAACGCCAAGCGGGCCGAACGCGAAGCCTCCGCCGGCAAGGAAAAGAAAGCCGTGCAAGCCGGTTTGCGGGACTATCCCGAGCCGCCGCTGCCCAGGCAACACCTGCGCAAGCCCGGACTGGAGGCCGAGATGGAGCTCAAGCCGCAGTTCATGGCGCCCGACTACAAAGGCAGCGGCAAGCTCGAAGGCCTGACCGCGCTGGTCACCGGCGCCGACTCGGGCATTGGCCGCGCGGTTGCCGTGCTGTTCGCGCGCGAGGGCGCCGACGTGGCCGTGGCCTACCTGAGCTCGGACCAGGATGCCAAAGAAACCAGGCGCTGCATCGAAGCCGAAGGCCGGCGCTGTGTGCTGATCGCGGGGGATGTGAAAGACCCGCAGTTCTGCCGCGACGCGGTCAAAAAAACCGTGAAGTCGCTCGGCAAGCTCGATATCCTCGTCAACAACGCCGCCTTCCAGGAGCATGCCGAGTCGCTCGAAGACCTGACCGAGGAGCGCTTTGACGAAACCCTGCGCACCAATGTGTACGGCTACTTCCACATGGCCAAGGCTGCGCTGCCGCATCTGAAGAAAGGCTCCAGCATCATCAACACCGGTTCCGTGACCGGGCTGGAGGGCAGCGCCAAGCTGCTCGACTACTCGGCCACCAAGGGCGCGATCCACGCCTTCACCAAGGCGCTGGCCAGCAACCTCGTCGACAAGGGCATACGCGTGAACGCCGTGGCGCCCGGCCCGGTGTGGACGCCGCTGAACCCGGCAGACTCCCCGGCCGACATGGTGCAGGACTTCGGCAAGAAGACCGACATGAAGCGGCCGGCGCAGCCCGAGGAGCTGTCTCCGGCGTATGTGTTCCTCGCATCGCCGGTGTGTTCGAGCTACATCACCGGGATTGTGCTGCCGGTGACGGGGAGTGTGGGCGCGGTTTGATTCCCGGCCGCCAGTCCAGCCTCAGCCCGAAGCCGCCAGGCTGTCTCGCACACCGGCGGTGATTTCCAGCGACCTGCGCGCAATGGCCGGGTCAAAAATATGCGTGGTCACCATCAGTTCGTCGGCTTGCGTCTCGGCGATGAAAGCCCGCAGGCCTTCCCGCACGGTCGCGGGCGCGCCGGCCACCGCGTAACGCAGCATGCGCTGCGCACCCACGCGCTCGGCAGGCGACCAGTAGCTTTCGATGTCGTCAATCGGCGGCGGCATCGGCCCCGGCGTTCCGCGCAGCAGGTTGGTCATGGCCTGCTGGATGGAGGTCTGCTGGTAGCGCGCCGCTTCATCGGTGTCGGCTGCCACCACGTTGGCGGCAACCATGGCGTAAGGCTTGTCGAGCTGCGCGGAAGGCTCGAACCGGTCGCGGTAGGTTTCGAGGGCCTGCATCAGCATGTCGGGCGCGAAGTGCGAGGCAAAGGCAAAGGGCAGGCCCAGCGCCGCGGCCAGCTGCGCGCCGAAGAGGCTGGAGCCCAGTATCCACAGCGGCACCTTGAGGCCCGCACCCGGCACGGCGCGGATTCGCTGGCCGGGCTCGACGTCTTCAAAGTAGTAGCGCAGCTCCTGCACGTCCTGCGGAAAAGTGTCGGCATTGTTCTGGTGGTCGCGGCGCAGCGCGCGGGCGGTCAGCTGGTCGGTGCCGGGCGCGCGGCCCAGGCCCAGGTCGATGCGTCCCGGGTAGAGCGATGCCAACGTGCCGAACTGCTCGGCAATCACCAAGGGCGAATGGTTGGGCAGCATCACGCCGCCCGATCCCACACGAATGGTGCGTGTGCCGCCGGCCACATGGCCGATGACCACTGCGGTGGCCGCGCTCGCGATGCCGGGGTTGTTGTGGTGCTCGGCCAGCCAGAAACGCTTGAAGCCCAGTTGCTCGGCATGCCGGGCCAGGGCCAGGGTGTTGTGAAAGGCGTCGGCGGCTGTTGCGCCTTTGACGATGGGGGAGAGATCGAGGACTGAGAAGGGAATCATGGTTTGGCTCCCTCCCCCGATGAGGGGGGGTAGGGATGGGGGCTTGCGGTGTTTGATGTTGCGCCATGCGTGTTGGGAGGCCGTAGGCCCTCACCCTCCTTCGACAAGCTCAGGACAGGCCAAGCCTCTCCCAGGGGAGAGGGAGTAAAGGGTGGGTGCTGAGCTTGGATGCATGGGCGTGCTGTGGGGGCGACGGGCCAGTTTAGGAGCTTCCCGATGGCCGCGCGGGGGGCAGGGTATAAATCCCCCATGACGGATTCAGTGAGCATTCAATTACCGCCCGAGGCACTCGCATTGCTGCGCACAGCCAGCCGTTTTGAAACCCCTTGTGGCGACGGCGCCATGGTCTGGCACACCTGGGGGCAGGCCGCGCGCCGGCCGGAACTTGCGCCCTTGGTGCTTTTGCATGGCGGCAGCGGCAGCTGGATGCACTGGCTGCGCAATATCCCCGCGCTGGCCGCGTCAGGGCGCTGGGTCCTGGTCCCGGACTTGCCCGGCTTTGGTGATTCGGCGGCGCCCTTGCGCGGCACCGACGCCGATGCGCTGCCTGAACCGGTCGAACAGGGACTGGCCGTGCTGGTGGGCGACGCGGCCTGCGACCTGGTGGGATTTTCTTTCGGCGGCATGGTGGCCGGCTTCCTGGCGGAACGCTTTCCCGCCCGGGCCGCGCGCGTTGTGCTGGTGGGCGCGCCCGGCCTCGGTGTGGCACCTGAAAAAGCCATACGCCTGCGCGCCTGGCGCCACCTTGCCGATGCGGCCGAGCGCGACGCGATACACCGGCACAACCTCGCGGCCTTGATGCTGTATCGCGAAGAGGCGATTGATGAGCTGGCGCTGCGCCTGCATATCGCCAATGTGCTGCGCGACCGCATGAAGGGCCGGAGCCTGGCGCGCACCGATGCGCTGGCGCAGTCGCTGGGCCGTGTGCAATGCCCTGTGTGGGCGATTTATGGGCGGGAGGATGCGCTCTACCGCGGCAAGCTCGATGCGCTGCAGGCGGCGTTGACGCGCGCCATGGATTTCAGGGGCCTGAAACTGGTGGAGGGCGCCGGCCACTGGCTGCAGTTTGAGCGGGCCGGCGCGTTTGATGAGGCGCTGCTTGCCGCCCTCGAAACAGATATCTAGCGCTTATTTCTCGATCGCGAGCAGCTCGATGTCGAAGGTCAAGGTGGCATTGGGCGGCACCACGCCGCCGGCGCCGCGGTCGCCATAGGCCGTGGCGGGCGGGCAGGTGAGCGTGGCCTTGCCGCCGACCTTGATTTTTTGCACGCCTTCGGTCCAGCAGGGCACGACGCGGTTCAGCGGAAAGGTCGCAGGCGCGCCGCGCTTGTAGGAGCTGTCGAATTCCTTGCCGTCGGCCAGGGTGCCGCGGTAGTGCACCTTGACGGTGTCGGTCGCCTTGGGCTGCGGGCCGGTGCCGTCGGCGGTGTGCACGATCTTGACGCCGTTGGGCAGGGTTTCGGCCGGGGCTGCTGCAAGGGCTGCGGTGGAGACAGCGAGGGAGGCAAAGGAGGCGATCACGGCGGTCAGTGTCTTCATGAGGTCATGCTTTCATGGCGGGTGGGTAATCGAAAGAGCTGGCCCGGATTATCGCCCGCCCCCTGTCTTGCCCAGCGGCGCCGGCCGGCCGCCTTGTAAACAAATGCGGCGCAATCTGTCCTGCGGGGTTACCATGCGTGAACTATTCACTTCGTGGGTGGTTCCATGGTGGCACTTGCCGCACAATTCGACTCGCCCCGCCGGCTGAGCAAAAAGGTCAGCGACCGGCCGCAGGACTGGCTCGGCACGACGCCGCTGCTGGACCTGGACGACCCCAAGCTGCGCCTGAAGGCTCGCGCGCTGGTCCAGCTGTGCCGCACCGAGCGGGACAAGGCGCTGGCCATCTATCGCTTCGTCAAGCGCCTGCCTTATACCAAGCGAATCAAGCTGCAATACCCGACGGCCCGCGACGTGCTCGAGGCGCGGGGGGGCGACGGCGACGACAAGGTGACCTTGCTGATCGCACTGATGCGCTCCGCCGGCATTCCGGCGCGAATACGCTACATGGAGATGCGCGGCGAGATGCTGCGCGGCCTGATTCCGGGAGCCACGCCGGCGGCGCGACCGCTGGCGGAGTTCTGGCTGGGCGGTTGGGTGCGCACCGACACGTTTATCTTCGATGCGGAATACGTGGCCGCCGCCCGCGAACAGCTGAAAGCGAACGGCTGGGAATGCGGCTGGGGCATCCACATCCATGCCCAGCTTCTGTGGGACGGCAAGAACGACGCCTTCCTCGGCGGCAAGCCCAGCGACCAGGACCCGATGATCAAGCGGCTTCTGTGCGTGGTGAGTGATCCACTGGAACTGGTGTCGCCATCCGTGGGGGGCAGCGGGCTGCGTTACCGCCGGTCGCTGCGTGCCCTGCAGTGGAATGTGCTGGCGCCCGCCATGATACGGGCCATCGAGGAACTGCGGGCCGGCTCCCGTTCTTCTGGAAACTAGCCCATGCGTCGCAACAACTCCGGTACCGATGAAACCAGCATGGCCACCCCGGAGCAAGTCAGCAGGCTCAGCACCAGCCTGCGAAAGGCCAGGTCGCTGATGCCCGCGTAAAGCCGTCCGCCCAGCCAGGCGGGAACAAGCGCCGCGGGCGCCACGATGGCCAGCATGGGCAGCGTTTCGCGGGTGACCAGGCCTGCGGCGGCGTAGCTGGCCATGGTGACGGTCAGTACCGCCAGATTGAAGTTCTGGATGACGGCGCGCTGGTCCGCTTTCTCGTAGCCCCGCAGGGTGCACCACAGCGTCGGAATGACGCCGCTGAAACCGCCCAAGGCACCCATGAAGCCGCCGGCCATGCCTGCCGTGGCGTCGGCGATGCGGCCTCCATGGTGGATGCGCGGAAGCTTGCCCGAAAAAAGCATGGCCGGGCACCATAGCGCCAGCAGTACGCCCAGAAACAGCTTGAACAGCTGGACGTCAAGTCGCGGCAACAGCAGCAAACCCAGCGGCAGCCCCAGCAGGCCGCCGGCCAGAAATGGCAGCAGGCGCTTCCAGTCGGTATTGCGGCTGACCGTGAAGGCCGCCATGACCTGCCCCGTCAGCCCGCCGAACACCGCCATCACCGCCGCCAGCTTCGGGTCTATGGCCCAGGCCCAGAAAGACATGGCGACCAGGCTGAAGCCAAAGCCCGACAGGCCCTGGACAAAGCCCGCCGCCGCCGCGCCCGCGATGATCAGGATGATGTGAGCGTCAAGACCTGCCACAGGGTTGACAGATCCTCAGGCGTAGTCGCTCACGGGCACGCAGCTGCAGAACAGGTTGCGGTCGCCGTAGACGTTGTCGACCCGGCCCACGGGCGGCCAGTATTTGCCCTGCTTGAGCGAGGCCAGCGGGAAGCCGCCGGTTTCGCGCGAGTAGGGCCTGTCCCAGTCGGCGCCCAGCAGGCTGGCCGCGGTGTGCGGTGCGTGCTTGAGCGGGTTGTTGTCCTGCGGCCACTGGCCGGCTTCGATCTTTCGGATCTCGTCGCGGATGGCGATCATCGCGTCGATGAAGCGGTCCAGCTCGGCCAGGGTTTCACTTTCGGTGGGCTCCACCATCAGCGTGCCGGGCACGGGAAAGCTCAGTGTGGGCGCGTGAAAGCCGTAGTCCATCAGGCGCTTGGCCACGTCCTCGGCGCTGACGCCGCTGGTGTCCTTCAGTGGGCGCAGGTCCAGGATGCATTCGTGGGCCACGTGGCCGTTTTCGCTGGCGTAGAGGGTCGGGTAGTGGTCTTTCAGGCGCGAGCTGATGTAGTTGGCGCTCAGGATGGCGACCTCGGTGGCCTGCGTCAGGCCCTCGGGGCCCATCATGCGGCAGTACATCCAGCTGATGGGCAGCACCGCGGCATTGCCCAAAGGCGCCGCCGATACGGCGCCCACGCCGTTGCCGGGAATGCCCGCCGTCGCATGGCCGGGCAGGTAAGGCACCAGGTCGGCCACCACGCAGACCGGGCCCACGCCCGGGCCGCCGCCGCCGTGCGGGATGCAGAAGGTTTTGTGCAGGTTCAGGTGGCTCACGTCGCCGCCGAATTCGCCCGGCGCGGCCACGCCGACCAGCGCGTTCATGTTGGCGCCGTCCACGTAGACGCGGCCGCCGTGGCTGTGCACCATGGCGCAGAGTTCCTTCACCTGGGTCTCAAACACGCCATGCGTGCTGGGGTAGGTGATCATCACGCAGGCCAGCTTGTCGCTGTGCTGTTCGCATTTGGCCTTCAGGTCGGCCATGTCGACGTTGCCGCGGGCGTCGCAGGCGGTCACGACCACGCTCATGCCCACCATCTGCGCGCTGGCCGGGTTGGTGCCGTGGGCCGAGGACGGAATCAGGCAGATGTTGCGGTGGCCCTGGCCCTTGGCTTCAAGGAAGGCCTTGATGGCCAGCAGGCCCGCGTACTCGCCCTGCGAGCCGGCGTTGGGCTGCAGACTGATGCCGGCATAGCCGGTGGCCTGGCACAGCCAGTCGCGCAACTGCTTGTCGAGCTCGGCATAACCTTGCAGCTGGTCGGCCGGCGCGAAGGGATGGATGTTGGCGAACTCGGGCCAGGTGATGGGAATCATCTCGCTGGTCGCGTTGAGCTTCATGGTGCAGCTGCCCAGCGGGATCATGCTGCGGTCCAGCGCCAGGTCCTTGTCGCTGAGCATGCGGATGTAGCGCAGCATGCCGGTTTCGGAGTGGTGGGTGTTGAACACCGGGTGCGCAAGGAAAGGCGTGGTGCGGCGCAGCTCGGCGGGGATCAGCGATTCCACGCCTTTTTCGAAGGCGCTGACCACGGGCAGGGTCTGGCCGGGTTTGGCAAAGAAGGACCAGAGCAGCTCGATGTCCTTGCGGCTGGTGGTTTCGTCCAGCGACACGCCCAGGTGGTTGTTCAGGCGATAGCGCAGGTTGGCGCCGGCCTGGCGCGCGCGCTCGGCAATCGCATGGGTCGCGTCGCCGGTTTTGATGGTCACGGAATCGAACGCGCCGGTGTTCGTGATTTCGTAGCCCAGCTCCTGCAGGCCGCGCACAAAGACGGCGGTGTAGGCCGCCACGCGCTCGGCGATGCGCTTGAGGCCCTGCGGGCCGTGGTAGACGGCGTACATGCTGGCGATGACGGCCGGCAGCACCTGCGCGGTGCAGATGTTGGAGGTGGCTTTCTCGCGGCGTATGTGCTGCTCGCGCGTCTGCAGCGCGAGGCGGTAGGTCGGGTTGCCGTGGCTGTCGACGCTGACGCCGACCAGGCGGCCCGGCAGCGAGCGCTTGAACTCGTCGCGGCAGGCGAGGTAGGCCGCGTGCGGCCCGCCGTTGCCCATGGGCATGCCGAAGCGCTGGGTGTTGCCCAGCACGATGTCGGCGTCCCATTCGCCGGGCGGGGCCAGCAAGGTGAGCGCCAGCAGGTCGGCCGCGACGCACAGCGCCGCGCCGTCGACGTGGGCCTGGCCCGCAAGCGGGCGCAGGTCATGGATGCTGCCGGTGGTGGCGGGGTATTGCACCAGCACGCCGAAGTAGTCGCCTTCAGCCATGAGCTGCGGCACCGTGACCGCCGCCGTGCTGACCTTGATCTCGATGCCCAGCGGCTTGGCGCGGGTCTGTATCACCTCGATCGTCTGCGGATGGCAGTCGCCCGCCACGATGAAGACATTGCTTTTGCTCTTGACGCTGCGCTTGGCCAGGGTCATGGCTTCGGCGGCGGCGGTGGCCTCGTCGAGCATGGAGGCGTTGGCAATCGGCATGCCGGTCAGGTCGCAGACCATGGTCTGGAAGTTGATCAGCGCCTCCATGCGGCCCTGCGAGATCTCGGCCTGGTAAGGCGTGTAGGCGGTGTACCAGGCGGGGTTCTCCAGGATGTTGCGCAGGATCACGCCCGGCGTGTAGGTGCCGTAGTAGCCCTGGCCGATGAAGTTCTTGAACACCTGGTTCTTGGCCGCGATGGCCTTGAGCTGCTTGAGCGCGGCGGCTTCCGTGACCGGGGCCGGAATGGCCATGGGCATCCGGCGCGCGATGGAGCGCGGAACAATGCCTTCGACCAGTTCGCGGCGCGAGACCGAGCCCACAACGTTGAGCATGTGGACCTCGTCGGTCTCGTCGATGCCGATATGGCGGGCGATGAACTCGGAAGGGTTTTCAAGGTCGCCCAGGGGCTTGGCGGTTTGCATCAACATGTCGGGTTTCCGGAAAAATCGTTCGCCCTGAGCTTGTCGAAGGGCAGGCGGAACGGGGAGAGCAGGGCTTCGACAGGCTCAGCCCGAACGGGAGTTAAGCCGCGAACGCGGTGTAGCGGGTCTCGTCCATCAGCGCGTCCAGCTGCGATGGGTCGGACAGCTTGATCTTGAAGAACCAGCCGGCGCCCATGGGGTCGCTGTTGGCCAGGGACGGGTCGTCCTTCAGCGCTTCGTTGATGGCGGTCACTTCGCCGCTCACGGGCATGTAGACGTCGGCGGCGGCCTTGACCGACTCGACGACGCCGGCGGTTTCCTTTTGCGCGAAGGTGGTGCCCACGGCGGGCAGGTCCACAAACACCACGTCGCCCAGCGCGTCCTGCGCATGCACGGTGATGCCGACGGTGGCGACGTCGCCTTCAATCTTGAGCCATTCGTGGTCTTCGGTGTATTTGACGGTCATGAGAATCTCCAGGGGGTTGAGGGGTGGGACAGCAGGGTTCAGCCGCGGTAGTAACGGGTAGCGACAAAAGGCATGGCGGCGACTTCCATGGGCACGGCCTTGCCGCGCACGATGGCGTTCACGCGTGTGCCCAGGGCGGCAAATTCGGGTTTCACATAGCCCATGGCGACCGGCTGGTTGATGGTCGGGCCCAGCAGGCCGCTGGTGACCTCGCCGATCTTTGCACCGTCGGTGCTTTGCAGTTCGGTATGGTCGCGCACGGGAACGCGCTCCAGCGCCACCAGGCCCACGCGCTTGCGGGCAAGCAGGGCGGGGTCGGCCAGTTGCGCCAGGATTTTGTCGGCACCCGGGAAACCGCCCGCGCGCGCACCGCCGGTGCGCCGCACTTTTTGCATGGCCCAGTTGAGGCTGGCTTCCACCGGCGTCGTGGTGGTGTCGATGTCGTTGCCGTAGAGGCACAGGCCCGCTTCCAGCCGCAGCGAGTTGCGCGCGCCCAGGCCTATGGGTTTGACCTCGGGTTGGGCGAGCAGCGCGCGCGCCAGCGCATCGGCCTGCGAGGCGTGCACCGAAATTTCAAACCCGTCTTCGCCCGTGTAGCCGCTGCGCGTCAGGAAGCAGTCGCAGCCCGCCACCGTGAAGCGCCCACCGGTCATGAACACCAGCTTTTCGATGCCGGGCGCCAGGCGCTGCAGCGCCGTGACAGCCTGCGGACCTTGCAGCGCCAGCAGCGCCATCTCGGGCATGGGGATGACCTCGCAGCGCGAGCCGATCTTGGCCTGGATGTGCGCGATGTCGCCCACCTTGCAGGCGCCGTTGACGATGACGAAGAGGTCGCCGCCGTTGGCATAGTCGCGGTTGAAAAACATCAGGTCGTCGATGATGCCGCCCTCATCATTGAGCAGCAGGCCGTAGCGCTGCTTGCCGGCGGGCAGGTCGATCACATCGACCGGAATCAGCGATTCAAGCGCCGCCGCCGCATCCGCCCCCACCAGGCGCAACTGGCCCATGTGGGAAACGTCAAAGAGGCCGGCGGCCTGGCGTGTGTGCAGGTGCTCGGCCATCAGGCCCGCGGGGTACTGCACCGGCATGGAATAGCCCGCGAAAGGCACCATGCGCGCGCCCAGCTCCAGGTGCAGCGCATGCAGCGGCGTCTTCAGCAGGGTTTCGGGAGCGGCGGAAGAGGTGGACGAATCGGACAAGGCATTCTCCGGGGGGGCAAACAGGTTCTAAATCCATCGGTTGCCCCTGCTGTCCACTTTACCTGAGAGATTCGCCCGGCGATGCGGGTTTGCTCCTTCGGTGGGCCGTCCTGGCGACGGCCTCTCTCCAGTAGGGAACGCCTTGCCGCGTGGTGCGCCGCAGGGCGGTTGCCAGTCCTTTTGCCTGAGCGTTCAGTGCACCAAAAAAGGGGGTGTACGTGCGCCTTCGGCGGTTTTCTCGGGAAAACTCTCTCCTGACCCGGCAAGTGTAACGGAAGCGGCTGCCGGGCCGGCCTGGTGGATCAGGCTGCCTGGTGCTGCGGCAGCAGCATGGCGATGCGCTCGCTGATGGAGTCGGCGCGCTCGTGGCCCGCGATTTTTTCGATCTCTTCAATCATCTCGCGCGAGGCCGTGAGCATGCTCTCGCGGTCCTTGGCATTGCGCAGCGCTTCGCGAAAGCGTTCGGCCATGACCGGGTCGCGCCGGGCGAACATGCGCTCGCAGATGTCAAACAGGAACATGCGCGTTGTGGCGAGCGAGCGCTTGCCTTCGAACTGGTCGGCTGCGACCTGGATGGCCTGGGTGGTCTCGGGGCTGGGGAAATTCTGCAACTGGGCCGGCGTTGGCGTCGGGGCGGGCGCCGCGGCGGGCACCTTGCCCGGATGCGCTTCCAGGAAGCCCTCGCGCAAAAGGCGCAGCGCAATGGCTTCGCCGTCGCCGTCAAACAGTGGGCGGAAATCCTGCGCGGACTTGCTGCCGTCGGCCATCAGCAGCAGGGTGCGCTCGCGCTGGCCAAGCGTTCTCACGCCGGGCTTGAGCTCGGCGCGGGCGCGGTCGGTTTTGTGGAGCTGCATGGATTTCATCCTGAAATGAAAGTTAGGGCCTGTTAACGCTATTTATGCAAATGCGAATGGGGTTAAAACGGCGCCAATCAAGGCGCGCGACGACGCCCAGACCGGGCGTCTGGGCTAGAAGCGCAACGC